>JANMMH010000309.1:0-8213 GCA_031373055.1 Rubrivivax sp.
GATCTGCCCCTGGCCGAGACGCGTTACCGCGCCGTGCTGGCACTGCAGCCGAGCAATGCCTTGGCGCTGAACAACGTCGCCTGGCTGATGGTGCAACAGAGCAAACCCGGCGCCACCGAGCTCGCGCTCAAGGCCGTCGAGTTGCTGCCCAACCAGCCGGCCATGCTTGACACCTTGGCCAGCGCCTACGCCGCTGAGAAGAAATTGCCGCAGGCACTTGAGGCGCAGAAGAAGGCCGTGTCGCTGGCGCCGCAAGACAACGGCCTGCGCCTGAACCTGGCCAAGATCCTGGTCGACAGTGGCGACAAGGCCGGCGCGCGTGTCGAGCTGCAATTTCTCGACAAGCTCGGCACCAGCTTCCCGCAGCAACCGAAGGTGCAAGAGTTGCTCAAGAGCGTGAAGTCTTGATGCGCTGAGCCCGCCGCGCTCGCCAGCGACTCAAGCGGCACCGCATCGGGGACGAAAACCGTGCATGACCCGTCCCGCCCGTGCCGGCCTGCGCCGACGACTGCACCAGATAGAGCGCGCCGCCTTCGGCCGCCTGCCCACGGCACTGCGCTTTGCGCTGTACCGCCGACTCATCGACTGCGACCCCCGGCCCGACGCGCGCTTAAGCCTGGGTATCGCCACCACAAAGTCTGAGCTCGAGGCCTGTTTCGCGCTGCTTCATGACGCTTATGTCAGCAGCGGCTTCATGAAGCCCGAACCGTCGGGCCTGCGCGTCACGGCCTACCACGCACTGCCCACCACCACCACGCTGTACGCGCGCTTCGATGGCGAGATCGTGGGCACACTGTCGATCATTCGTGAAGGCGTCTTCGGCTTTCCGATGCAAACGGTGTTTGACCTGAGTCAGGTACGCGCCAAAGGCGGGCGCATCGCCGAGATCTCTGCGTTGGCAGTGCATCCGAATTTCCGCAAGACCGGCGGCACGATCCTGTTCCCGCTGATGAAGTTCATGTACGAGTACTGCACGGGCTTCTTCGACACACGCCACCTCGTGATCGCGGTCAACCCCAACCGCATCGAGCTCTACGAAGCACTGCTGTTCTTCGAGCGCCTGCAAGCGTAGGTGGTCGACAACTACGACTTCGCCAACGGCGCGCCCGCCATCGGCGCGGCACTCGACCTGGATGAAGCGCCTACCCTCTTTCGCCAAGCCTACGGTGGCAGGCGGCCTCGCAAGAACCTGCACCGCTACTTCACGCAAACGCCGCTGCCGCACATCCAGTTTCCGCCACGGCGCTACTTCGTCACCAACGACCCGGTGATGTCGCCCGAACTGCTGGACCACTTCTTCAACCAGCGCACCCAGGCCTTCGCCTTGCTCGACGATCGCAAGCGCCACTTGCTGCGCGCGATTTACCACGAGGACGGCTATCGCGGCATCTTGCCGCCCCTGGCCAGCGAACAGCCTGGGGGTGACGACGCCGAGGTTGAGGTCGTGCTGCGCCGCCACCGGCGCCATTCGCTGAAGTGCCCGGCACGGCTGATCGGCTTGCCCGGCCTGGGCGGCGCGCTCGACCTGGAGGTCATTGACATCTCGCTGCACGGCTTCCTGGCGCGCGCCGAGCAGCCGCTGGCGCCGGGCACCACGGGCACGGCCCGCGTGCACCTGGGGGTCGAGCTGACGGCTGTGTCTGAGGCGACGGTGGTCCGCATGGTGCGTGGTGAGGACGCCTGGTACTTCGGCTTTCGCATCAACGCGCCCGACCCCGTTTGGCGCGCCTGCGTGGCCGACCTCGAAGCGCAAGAGAACCCGGTCGGGGTGGAGCGCCTGCTGACCAGCTTCGACGACCCCGAAGAGGCCTGGCCGGCCTACGACACGGTGCCTGCCTAACGCTCAAAGTGCGCGCATTCGTTCGTCGTGCTGTTCAAACCCCGGCCGCATGCGCCTGCGCATCCGCGTGGTAGCTCGAACGCACCATGGCACCCACGGCCGCGTGGGCAAAACCCATCGCGGCGGCTTCACGCTCGAACATGCGGAAAGTGTCCGGGTGCACGTAGCGACGCACCGGCAGGTGGTGGCCGCTGGGCGCCAGGTACTGGCCCAGCGTGAGCATGTCGATGCTGTGCGCGCGCATGTCGCGCATGGCTTGCAGGATCTCCTCGTCGGTCTCACCCAGGCCGACCATGAGCCCGCTCTTCGTCGGCACGCCGGGCACGGCTGCTTTGAAGCGCTGCAAGAGCGTCAGGCTGAAGGCGTAGTCCGAGCCCGGGCGCGCTTCCTTGTACAGGCGCGGCACGGTCTCCAGGTTGTGGTTCATGACGTCGGGTGGTGCGGCGACCAGGATGCCTAGCGCGCGGTCCAGGCGGCCGCGAAAGTCGGGCGTGAGGATCTCGATCTGCGTGCCCGGTGACAGCGCGCGCACCTGGCGAATGCACTCCACAAAGTGCGCCGCGCCGCCGTCGCGCAGGTCGTCGCGATCGACGCTCGTGATGACCACGTAGTTGAGCTTCAGCGCCGCAATCGTGCGCGCCAGGTTCATCGGCTCTTCCGCGTCCAACGGGTCAGGCCGGCCATGGCCGACGTCGCAAAACGGGCAGCGCCGCGTGCACTTGTCACCCATGATCATGAAGGTGGCCGTGCCTTTGCCGAAGCATTCGCCGATGTTGGGGCAGCTGGCTTCTTCACACACCGTGTGCAGCTTGTGCTCGCGCAGGATCTGCTTGATGTCGTAGAAGCGCGTGTTCACGCTACCGGCCTTGACGCGGATCCAGTCGGGCTTCTTCAGCACCTCGGCGGCCACGATCTTGATGGGGATGCGCGAGGTCTTGGCCTGCGCCTTTTGCTTCACCGTGGCGTCGTAGACGGCGGCCTCGGTGGGCACATCCGTGGGCACATCAGCAGGCGGCGTGGCGGTGGTCATGGGTGCGCGCGCCGCGGACGGCGCATGGGTGGAGTGGCGAGAAGTTTAAGGCGCTGCATCCGTTGACCCTTGCGCCGCGTAGTTGTCTCCTATCCGGCATGTCGCCGGCAATCCTGGAGACCATGATGCTCTTGAACACCTTTCGCCCCGCGCAATGGACGCCCGTGCTGGGCGCCGCCCTCTTAGCCGCTTGTGGCCTTGCCGCTGCATCCAGCCACCGTGAAGCGCCCTTCATCACCACCGTGCCCAAAGTCGACGCCACCGACTTCTACATGTTCCGCAGCTACGAGACCGGCCGTGCCGACTACGTCACCGTGATCGCCAACTACCAGCCGCTGCAGGCTGCGTACGGCGGGCCCAACTACTTCATGATGGACCCGAATGCGCTGTATGAGATCCACATCGACAACGACGGCGACGCCAAAGAAGACCTCAGCTTCCAGTTCCGCTTCAAGAACACGCTGGCCGGCAACGGCGCGGGCGTGAACCTCACCATCGGCGGTAAACAAGTTGCCATCCCGTTGATCCAGGCCGGCATCGTGAGCAACGTCAAAGACGCCGCTCTGCACGTCAACGAGACCTTTACCGTCAATGTCGTGCGCGGTGACCGCCGCGGCGGCCCCATGCAGGCTGTGAGCAACGCCGTGGGTGGTGCGACCACTTTCGACAAGCCTGTCGACAACATCGGCGTGAAGACCATCCCCAACTACGCCGCTTACGCTGCCAAGCACGTCTACACGGTGAACATTCCGGGCTGCAACATGCCGGCTAAGTTGTTTGTCGGCCAACGCAAAGACCCGTTTGCCGTCAACCTGGGCACCATCTTCGATCTCGTCAACGCACCGGTGTCCTTCATCACCGACTCCACGAAGATCGGCGCCGTGCCCAACACCATCGACGACGCCAACGTGACCTCGCTGGCACTTGAAATCCACAAGAGCTGCCTGACGCAGGGCGACGACGTCATCGGCGGCTGGACCACCGCCAGCATGCGCCAGGCGCGCTTGCTTAACGGCGCCCCGGGCTCCGGCCACCAAGCCAGCGAAAAGGCCGGCGGCGCCTGGGTGCAGGTGTCACGGCTGGGCATGCCCCTGGTGAATGAAGTCGTGATCGGCCTCAAGGACAAAGACAAGTTCAACGCCAGCAAGCCCAAGGACGACGGCCAGTTCGCCGACTATGTGACCAACCCGACGCTGCCCGCGCTGCTGGAGATTGCGCTGGCGTTGCCCAACACGGCGCCGACGAACTTCCCGCGCACGGACCTGGTCACTGCCTTCCTCACCGGCATCAAGGGCGTGAACCAGCAGAAGAAGGTCACGGCGTCCGAGATGCTGCGGCTGAACACAGCCATCGCGCCCGTGGCCTTCGCGCAGCAAAACCGTCTGGGCATCGTCGGCAACATCCTCGCCGGTGGCACCGACAGCGCGGGCTACCCCAATGGCCGCCGTCCTAAAGACGACGTGGTCGACATCTCACTCGTTGCCGTGATGGGCGGCCTGTGCATGGCCAACGGCAACAACGACGCGTTGGGCCTGGGTGTGAACTGCAAACCCTCGGCCGTGCCGCTGGGTGCCACCACCTTCAAGCTGCACGACGGCGTGGACCAGGCGGTGGTGCCGCTGCTGCCTGGCTTCCCCTACCTCTTCACGCCCATCCCGGGCAGCAACTGAGCAAGGGGATGACCATGACCATGCGTACCTCTTGTTTGTTAGCCGTGGCCATGCTGGCGCTGGCCGCCTGCGGTGGCGGCGGCGGTGACGCCGCACCCGAGACCCCAGCGCCAGCGCCGAGCAACCGAGTGCCGACCTCGGCCAGCGCGTCGACCAACGCCTTGGTGCAGTACTCAGGCTCGCTCGCCGCCAGTGAGAGTGCCGAGCCACTGGAGGTGGACCAGTTCACGCCGCCGACCTCGGAAACCGAAGAGCCGCAGACGGTGTAGCCGTCTGGCGCTTGCCGCATCAGCTCATGCAGTCAGACGCTGCGTGAGCTGGTGCGCAAGCATTTCTGCGGCGTCAACCCATGACACGTCGACCCCGCAGCGGCGCAAGTCGGTGG
The DNA here is from genome assembly GCA_031373055.1 of Rubrivivax sp. GTDB lineage: Bacteria > Pseudomonadota > Gammaproteobacteria > Burkholderiales > Burkholderiaceae_C > Rubrivivax. The sequence continues at coordinate 4,926 of JANMMH010000309.1, forward strand.
CTTGCAGCGTGGCGTAACCGCAAGGCGCGATACGCGCAAATGGCGCCAGATCCATGGCCACATTCAGCGCCACGCCGTGGTAGCTGCAATGCTTGCTAACTTTGATCCCGAGGGCAGCGATCTTGCCCAAGCCCTCGAAGATATCGGCACCCGCTGGCGGCAGCATCGCGTGGCTGGCGGGGTCGGCCAAGCGCACATACACACCAGGCGCGCCGCGCACGCGGTGGCCCGTCACGCCCAGGGTCCCCAGGGTCGCGATGACCGCCTCTTCGAGGCGAAAAACGTACTCCTTGACGTAGATGCCCAGGCGCTTCAGTTCGATCAGCGGGTACACCACCACCTGCCCCGGCCCGTGGTACGTGACCTGCCCCCCGCGGCTGGTGCGCACCACCATTATGTCACCCGCGTCACGCACATGCTCATCACGCCCGGCCAGGCCTTGCGTGAACACGGGCTCGTGCTCCGCCAGCCAGAGCTGGTCTTCGGTCTGCGCGTCGCGCGTGGCGGTGAAGTCGCGCATCGCCTGCTCAACGGCCGCGTAGGGCTGGCGGCCCAGCATCACGACGCGCATCGCCTAAATCCCCTCGCGGCTTTGCTGCAGGCGCCACATCTGCGCGTAGCGGCCGTCGCGCGCCAGCAGGTCGGCGTGCGCGCCGCGCTCGACCACGCGTCCAGCGTCGAGCACCACGATCTCGTGGGCGTCGACCACCGTGCTCAAACGGTGCGCGATGACCAGCGCCGTCTTGCCGGTGGCCGCACTCTTGAGCTCCGCCTGGATGGCACGTTCGTTGGCCGAATCCAGTGCCGAGGTGGCTTCGTCGAAGATCATCACCGGCGGGTTCTTCAAGAGCGTGCGCGCAATCGCCACACGCTGCTTCTCACCTCCCGAAAGTTTCAAACCCCTCTCGCCCACCATCGTGGCGTAGCCCTTGGGTGTGCTGGCGATGAAGTCGTGGATGTGCGCGGCGCGCGCCGCGTCCTGTACCTCTTGGCTGTTAGCACCCGGACGGCCGTAGGCGATGTTGTATTCCACCGTGTCATTGAAGAGCACCGTGTCCTGCGGCACGATGCCGATGGCTTGGCGCAGGCAGGTTTGCGTCACCTGGCGGATGTCCTGGCCATCGATGCTGATGCTGCCACCATTGACGTCGTAGAAGCGAAACAGCAGCCGCGCGAGTGTGGACTTGCCCGCGCCCGACGGCCCCACCACCGCCACCGTCTTGCCGGCGGGGATCTCGAAGCTGACGTCGTGCAGGATCGGCCGTTCGCTGTCGTAGCTGAACGAGACCTTGTCGAACTTGACGGCCCCGTCGCTAACGCTCAACGCGCGCGCATCTGGCTTGTCGTCAATTTCGCGATGACGCTCCAGCAGCGTGAACATCTTGTCCAGGTCGGTCAGGCTTTGTTTGATCTCGCGGTACACCGCGCCCAAGAAGTTCAGCGGGATGTAGAGCTGGATCATGAAGGCGTTGATCATCACCAAATCACCCAGCGTCATGCGCCCGGCCACCACGCCTTCGGTGGCGCGCCAGAGCATGGCCACCAGGGCCGCCGCGATGATGAGTTGCTGGCCGGTGTTGAGCATCGACAGTGTGCTCTGGCTCTTTAGCGTCACCCGGCGCAGCCGCTCCAGGTTCTCGTCGTAGCGCTTGGCCTCGAACTCTTCGTTGTTGAAGTACTTCACCGTTTCGTAGTTCAAGAGCGAGTCGATGGCGCGCGAGTGCGTGCTCGAATCCAGCTCGTTCATCTGGCGGCGAAACTTGGTGCGCCACTCGGTGATGCTCACGGTGTAGGTGATGTAGACCACCAGCGCGGTGAGCGTGATCCACGCAAAAGCGGCGTCGAACTTCCAGGCCAAGAGCGTGAGCACCATCGCCATCTCGATGATGGTGGGCACGATGCTGTAAAGCGAGTACGAGATCAGCGAATGCACGCCGCGTGTGCCGCGCTCGATGTCGCGCGTCATGCCGCCGGTCTGGCGCTCAAGGTGAAAGCGCAGGCTCAGCGCATGCAGATGGCGAAAGACCTGCAATGAGATGCTGCGCGCCGTGCCTTCAGTCGCCTTGGCGAAGATCAGTTCACGCAGCTCGGTGAAGAGTGAGGTCGACAGGCGCAGCAGGCCGTAGGCCACGATCAAGCTCACCGGCACCACCAACAAGGCGACGGTGGCACCCGGCTTGATGGACAAGCCGTCAACGAGATCTTTCAAGAGCAGCGGCACGCTGACGTTGGCCACCTTGGCCATCACCATGAAGCTGAGTGCTATGCAGACGCGCCAGCGATAACGCCACAAGTAAGGGAACAGTCGCGCCAAGGTGCCCCAGTCAGAACGGGGGCCGCTGGCGGCAGCAGGCATGGGCAGGGCAACGGCGGGTCGGGTCATGAAAGAATGGTTTTCAACAAGCTGTGCAGAAGAGGTGACGAAGATGACCAGCGATTCAAACCCCGCCATGCTCACCGGCCCCACGAGTTTGCCCGACGGCGCCGAGCTGGTGATGCGCGTGATGCCGATGCCGGCCGACTCGAACGCCAATGGCGACATCTTCGGAGGCTGGATCATGGCCCAGGTCGATCTTGCCGGCGCCGTGCTGCCCGCGCGCATCGCCAAAGGCCGCATCGCCACGGTGGCGGTGAACCAGTTCATCTTCAAGCAGCCCGTCTCCATTGGCGACTTACTCAGCTTCTACGCGCGTGTCACGCGGGTGGGCCGCACGTCGGTCACCGTGCATGTGGAGGTCTACGCCGAGCGCAACCCGGCCAACCCGCATGTCGTGAAGGTCACCGACGCCAACCTCACCTACGTCGCCATCGACCGTGACGGCCAGCCGCGCTTGATACCCAAAGACTGATTCCCAAGGACTGACCATGTTCAAAGCCTTGCGCGTGCCCGAGCGGGTGTTCTCGCTGACGATGTGGATCTTGTCGCTGGCCTTCGCCGGCTTTTTGATCGGCCTGGGCAGCCAGCTCGTGGGCGACCTGCCCAAGCTTGACGACATGCTCAAGCTCGAACAATTTGCCGACCAGGCGGCACTCAGCAAAGTGCGCAGCGAGCTCGAACGCCAAGGCAAGGCGACGCAAGAGATCGACCAGCGATTGGAGCGGCTACGCCAGGACACTGAGGCCGCGGGCAACGCCTACCAGTCGGCGCGCACGACCTACGACAACTGGCTGCAAACTCGCACCGCCACCACCGACCCCAAACAAGACCCCGAGGTCTTGAAGCGCACGCGCGGGCTGGACGCTTTGCAAGCTCGCGAGCGCGAGGCACAGACCGCTGTCGAAGCCACC
>JANMMH010000409.1:0-2092 GCA_031373055.1 Rubrivivax sp.
CATCAGCTTGAGCGGCTCTTGCACCTCGCGGTCCATCTTGTTGACGAAGGTGAGGATGGGCGTGTTGCGTGCGCGGCAGACTTGCAGCAGGCGGCGCGTTTGTGGCTCCACGCCGTTGGCCGCGTCGATGACCATCAGCGCGGCGTCCACCGCCGTCAGCACGCGGTAGGTGTCTTCGCTGAAGTCCTGGTGGCCGGGGGTGTCGAGCAGGTTGATGACGCAGTCGCGGTATTCCATCTGCATCACGCTGGAGGCCACCGAGATGCCGCGCTGCTTCTCGATTTCCATCCAGTCGCTGGTGGCGTGGCGGCTGGCCTTGCGCGCTTTTACGCTGCCGGCGATCTGGATCGCGCCGCTGAAGAGCAGCAGCTTTTCCGTCAGCGTGGTCTTGCCGGCGTCGGGGTGGGAGATGATGGCGAAAGTGCGGCGGCGGCGCACTTCAAGGGACAGCGGGGTCGGGGTGTCGGCGGGCATGCGGGGCTCAAGGGGGCGCGGGTGATTTGCCGGCTGATGGGGGAAGCGGCGGATTATCCGGTGCGCTCGGACGGGGCGGGCCCGCGCGAGGTGCCCAAACTGCTTGGCACCTGATGCACGTATCCCCCCTACGCCGCGCCGCGCGGGGCCGTCAATAATCTAGCGTCACCTTCAAGCAGCCAGGGCCACCCTGGCGCGGCATGGCGCAAAACGATTGCATTCTCGAAACCCGAAGGCTGGTCAAGGAGTTCAAGGGCTTCGTGGCCGTCGATGAGGTCAATCTGCGCGTGCAGCGCGGCCAGATCCATGCCGTGATCGGCCCCAATGGCGCGGGCAAGACGACAGTCTTCAACCTGCTGACCAAGTTCCTGATCCCCACGCGCGGGCAGATCCTCTTCAATGGTCACGACATCACCACCGAGCGGCCAGCGCAGGTGGCGCGCCGTGGCATCGTGCGCTCGTTCCAGATCTCGGCCACCTTCCCGCACCTGAGCGTGCTGGAGAACGTGCGCATCGGCCTGCAGCAGCGCAGCGGCGGATCGTTCCAGTTCTGGCGCTCCGAGCGTGTGCTCGACGCGCTGAACGATCGCGCGATGGCGCTGCTTGAAACCGTCGGCCTGGCGGTGGTGGCTGACCTGGTGACGGTCGAGCTGCCCTATGGCAGCAAGCGCGCGCTGGAGATCGCCACCACGCTGGCCACCGAGCCCGAGCTGATCTTGCTCGACGAGCCGACCCAGGGCATGGGGCACGAAGATGTCGAACGTGTCACGCAGCTCATCAAGCGCGTCTCGGCCAACCGCACGGTGCTGATGGTCGAGCACAACATGAACGTCGTAGCCAGCATCGCCGACACCATCACCGTCATGCAGCGCGGCCAGGTCATCGCCGAAGGCCCCTACGACACCGTGTCGAAGAACCCCCAGGTGCTGGAGGCCTACATGGGCAACGCCGACGAAGCCTTGGCGGGCCACGCGTGAACGCGACCTTGGCAGCCCCAACCCGCGTCGCGAGCCAAGCCGGCGACGAATGCCTTCGCCTGTCTGGCGTGCAGGCCTACTACGGCGAGTCGCACATCCTGCACGGCGTGGACCTGAGCGTGAAGCGCGGCGAAGTTGTGACCTTGCTCGGGCGCAATGGCGCGGGGCGCACGACCACGCTCAAAACCATCCTTGGGCTGGTCGGCCGGCGCACGGGCTCGGTGCTGATCAACGGCGTCGAGGCCGTGAACCTGCCGCCGCACCGCATCGCCCAGCTCGGCATCGGCTACTGCCCCGAGGAGCGCGGCATCTTTGCCAGCCTCAACTGCGAAGAGAACCTGCTGCTGCCGCCCGAGGTGGCGCCAGGCGGCATGTCGCTCGACGAGATCTACGGCCTGTTCCCCAACCTGCGCGAGCGCCGCACCAGCCCGGGCATGCGCCTGTCGGGCGGCGAGCAGCAGATGCTGGCCGTGGCGCGCATCCTGCGCACGGGCGCCAAGCTCTTGCTGCTGGACGAGATCTCCGAAGGCCTGGCGCCCGTCATCGTGCAGACCCTGGCGCGCACCATCGTCAGCCTGCGCGAGCGCGGTTTCACGATCGTGATGGTGGAGCAGAACTTCCGCTTCGCCGCGCGCCTGGCC
>JANMMH010000426.1:0-4802 GCA_031373055.1 Rubrivivax sp.
GTATAGCCGGCCATCAAGGCTTGGGTCTGTGCGTCGGTCTGCGCTTGGGTATGGGCAAACGGCCCATCGACTGTGTGCCGCTCGCCGCTGCTGCCGATCTGCACGCGCCAGCCGTGCGCCGAGGCCTTGAGCCCCGCGCCATCGAGCAGCACACCGGCGCGCGCCAGCTCCTGGTGATAGGCGCCCATCTCGGCGAGCAGCGTCGCCGTCGGCATGACGCCGGCTTCGCTCTCGGCGGTGGCGCTGACGATGATCATGAAGCGCATGGTTTGTTTCCTTTCATCGACACGACGAACGGCGGGCCGCGGAATCGACAAGCTGCGTGCGCGGATCGGGAAACTACCTACACGTCAGGTGTAGCAAGGCCCGGACTCGCGCACTTCGACCGTGGCCCAGGCCGCTGCAGGGCAGCGCGCGGCCCATTCGAGCGCTTGCTCGCGCGTGGCGACGTTCAGCAAAAAGAAGCCGCCGATCATCTCTTTGGCCTCGGCAAACGGGCCGTCGAGAACACGCGTGGCCGCGCCCTCGGGCCGCTGCAGGCGTGTGGCGGCGGTGGCCAGCGCGCTGGTGGCCAGCAGCACGCCGGCGCGCTTGAGCTCGTCGGTGAAGTCGAGCATTTGCTGGTACACGGCCTTGCCGAGTTCGACGCCACGCGCTTCGCGCTGGCCCAAGGGTTCCACGATGAGCAGCATGTGCGGCATGGAGGTGTCTCCGGTTCCGAAATGATGTCGAGTCGGCATTGTGCGTGCGCCGCACTCAGCCGCATCGACAGCCCGCCGACGCTGGCGTGTCAGCTCCCTAGCCACACCTTGAACGCTGCGGCACGCTCCTGGCTCACCAGTACGTCGCCCGTTAGCAGGGGCCGCAGCTCGACCTTCAGTCGGCCTTTGCCCGTAGGCGCGAAGCGCACCACGGCCGTGGCCGCCACCAGCAGCTGGCGGTTGGCGCGGAAGAACTTGGCGGGGTCGAGCTCGGTTTCCAGCTCGGCCAGTGGTGTCTCCAACAGGTAGCGCTCGCCCATCTGGTCAACGGCAAACGCGAGCTTGTCGATCGACACCACGTAGGCCAGCAGCTCCACCGGCAGCGCATGGAACTGCGCACCCTTGCGGCCCACCAGGCGCTGGCGCCAACGCGGCGTCGCGGGACCCAACTGCGTGCCGAGCTGCGTGCCCAGTTGTTGCAGAAGCGCGGTGACATCGCTGCCGAAGCTTTGCCGCAAACGTTGCACTTTCGCCAGCGCCTGGGCCAGTGCCACTTCACTCACGGGCTTGAGCAGGTAGTCGATGGCCAGGGCACGAAACGCGTCGATGGCAAAGCGGTCGTAGGCCGTGGTGAAGATGGTTGGTAGCGAAAGCAGGCCGTCTTCGAACAGCTCCAGCGACAGGCCATCGGCGAGCTGGATGTCCAGCAGCAGCACATCCGGTGCGGCATGGCTGGCCAGCCAGGCCTGCGTGCCCTTCACGCTGTCAGCATGGCCGACGACCACAAGCTCGGGCGCGACGCGGGCCAGGGCGCCGATCAGCCGCTCGCGCGCGGGCGGCTCGTCTTCGGCCACGAAGGCGTGCAGGCGGGGTTGGATGTCGTTCATGCGTGGTTCATGGGTCGTTCACGAGGCGGCTACCAGCGGCACCTGCACCTCAAAGTGCGAGGCGCTGCGCAACTGCACCAGGGGCCGCCCGGTCAACAGCCGGCAGCGCTCGTCGAGGTTGGCCAGGCCCAGGCCCGACGAAGGCATGGCGCTGCGCCGCGGCCGCACGGCGTTGCGCATGGCGACCACGCTCTCGCCTAGTGTGAGCTGTACCGGCAACGGCTCGCTGGCGGTGGCCTGGTTGTGTTTGACGGCGTTTTCCAGCAGACCCTGCAGCGCCATCGGCGGCACCAGCCAGCCGCTGGCCGCGGCGTCGATGGCGGCTATGCCGCGCAGCGGCATGGCCTGCCCGAAGCGCAGCTCCAGCAGCCGGTGGTAGCGGCGCAAGAAGGCCAGCTCATCGGCCAGCGGCACCAGGTCGCGCTGGCGGCTGTCGAGCACGAAGCGGTAGACGTCGGCCAGGGCGTCGCAGAACTCGCGGCCGCGTGCTGCGTCGTGCGCGATCAAATGGCCCAGCGTATTGAGGCTGTTGAACAGGAAATGCGGGTCGACCTGCGCTTTGAGCGTGGCTAACTCGGCTTGTGTGCGCAGTCGCTCCAGGCGCTCGACACGCGTCAGGTCCGACTCGCGTTCGCGGATGAGAAAGATCGTCTCGTAGGCGTGCGTCACGAAGAGCACACAGATCACGTTGGTCAGCACCACGACCTGCATTGCGTTGCGGTCCACCGGCAGACCGGCCACGTAGAACCAGGCCAGCAGCCCCAACACCGTGATCGGCGCCGTGTACAGCACGTTGGCCACCACCAGCATCATCAGCTTGCGCAGTGGCTGCCTGAACCAGTCCAGGTGCTCACGTTGCTTAAAGAGCAGCCAGCGGTTGCCCAGCCAAATGGCCCCGGCCAGCGCGATGAAGCCGACGGTGCCCACCCAGTACAGGCCCTGGCCTGGCGTCACCGGGCCGAACAGGCCGCTGAGCCACGGGATGGCAAGCCCGAAGCCGAGAATGCCCACACACATCACCGGCCGGTCGTCGACCCGCACGCTTGATGCTGGCGGCAGTTTGGGCGGCGCTATCTCGGGCTTGGGCAAGCGGGCGTCCTGCTTCGGTAGGGTGGCCCTGGTGCAGCGGGCCACGGTGCGTCAATCTGTGCAGCCCCAACCTTAACGCGAGGACTTGTCATGGAATCCGTCAGCTTCAACTTTGCCGCCGTCGCTGCGGCCGCGCTGCTGAGCTTCGCCATGGGCGGGCTGTGGTATTCGCCGCTGCTATTCGCCAAACCGTGGATGAAAGAAGCCGGGATCAGTGAAGAGCAAACACGCAATGCGCCGATGGCGCGCATCTTCGGCCTCTCGGCCATTGCCTCGCTGGTGATGGCCTTCAACCTCGCGGCCTTCATCGGCGCCAAGGCGAGCCTGAGCTTTGGCCTCTTTGCGGGCGCGGCCGCCGGCATCGGCTGGGTCGCCATGTCGCTCGGCGTGATCTACCTCTTCGAGCAACGCTCGCTCAAGCTGTGGCTCATCAACAGCGGCTACCAGGTGGTGGCCTACACGCTGATGGGTGGGCTGCTGGGGGTGTGGAAGTGAAGGCGCGCAAGGCCGCCGCGCTGGCGCTGGGCCTGGCCTGCGCCGTGGGCGCGGTGCGTGCCGAAACCAGCGGCGTGTCCCCCAGTGGTTTCACCGTGACGCACGCGGTGGTGGTGGCCGCCGAGCCCGAACAAGTCTGGCAAGCCTTCACGCAGCTGCCGCGCTGGTGGAAGTCGACCCACAGTTGGTCGGGCCAGTCATCGAACATGAGCCTGGACGCGCAAGCCGGTGGCTGCTGGTGCGAGCGCTGGGGTGTTGGTGCCTCAGCGGTGCATGGCCGCGTGTTGTTGGCACTGCCGGGCTCGGCGCTGCGCCTGCAAGCCTGGCTCGGCCCACTGCAAGAGATGCCCATCGCTGGCGTGCTCACCTTCGGCACCGCCAAACGCGATGGCGAGACGCGGCTGCGCGTGGTCTACCGCGTCGCCGGTGGCGCTGAGGCCGGCCTGGACAAGCTCGCCATGCCGGTGGACGAGGTCATCGGCGAGCAGGTCAAGCGGCTGAAGTTGTTCATCGAGACCGGCAAGCCCGAGTGAGGGGCGGATGTTTGAGCGTGGCGCACTGATTGGCGCGTGCACGCGCCACCGCGCCGAAGCTGGCTTACCATTGGGCTTACATTGTCTGAGACACAGCATGGAAACCATCACCCTGTCCAGCAAAGGCCAGCTCGTCATTCCCAAGGCCGTTCGGCAAAGTGCGCACCTGGTACCAGGGGACGTGTTGTCGGTACGCTATGTCGACGGTGAAATTCGCCTCAGGCCTGTGGCGGCCGTGATGCCCACGTTGCTCACCGAGGTGGCGGGTTGTCTGGCCAAGCCGGGGCGAAGGCCGCTGAGTCAAGCGCAAACCCAAGCCGCGATCAAGGCCAGGCTCCGGGGCAAATTCAAGGCGGTGGATGCCGCCGAATGATTGCGCTGGACACCAATTTGCTGGCCCGCCTGCTGCTGCGCGACGATAAGAAGCAGCACGCCCGCGTGCTGCAGTTGCTGACCAGCAAGCAGGACTTCACCTCTCCCGTGAGCGTGATGCTTGAACTGGTCTGGGTGCTTGAAGTCAACGGCTGCAGCGCCGTGGATGTGGTGCGCGGCCTGAATCTTCTGCTGGGTCTGCCCAACTTCAAACCGCAGCAAGCCGACGCACTGCGACAGGCCCTGCTTGGCTACGCGCAGGGGCTGGACTTTGCCGACGCGCTGCACCTGGCCCTGAGCCACGGCAGCCAGGAACTGGTGACTTTTGACAAGGCTTTTGCGCGCAAGGCGGGCAAGCTGGGTTGGGTGCCGCCGGTGGTGGCGATCTAGGCGCTGAGCTCCCCGGCCTTTGCCGCCAGCCCGCCTGACATGGGAGCAGCATGCGCACGCACCGCAAGCCGCGAAGGCGCTAACAACCACCCCGCAGCACGCGCCCCGGCCGCGCACCGTTGCGCTGGCCGTCGCTCACTACGAACGCGCCATTCACCAGCACATGTTGAAAGCCTGACGGGTGCTCGGTGGGCGCACTCAGGCTGGCGCGCTCTTGCACCCGCGCCGCGTCGAACACCACGACGTCGGCAAACGCGCCCACCTGCAAGAGCCCGCGATCGCGCAAGCCCAGGCGCGCGGCGGGGCGGCCGCTGATGCGGTGCACAGCCTCGGGC
>JANMMH010000434.1:0-3024 GCA_031373055.1 Rubrivivax sp.
GCACACGGCGTTGTGTTCACGCGCGAACACGGTGTGCAGCATGGCCAGCCCCAGCCACCAGTTGCGTGTGAAGCCCGTGGCTTCAATGCCTTTCGCGTCCAGCGGCAGCGTGCCGTCGTCGTTCATCCGCAGTTTGCCGTCAACGCCGCTACGCAGGCGGGTCTGCGTGGCCTGGTCGCTGCCATAGATCTGCGAGCCGTCCCACCAGTGGGTGACTTCGTTGATAGCACTCGCGGCGGCTTCTTCGCGCCCGCTCATGCGCGTAGGGTCGGCCTGCGTTTTGCCGACGAACATCTTGGTCTGCCAGTAGCGGGCGCGCGCCGGGTCATCTTCGGGCAGCGGCACTTCAATCACGTCGTTGAAGACGATCTCGCCGTGGTTGATCCAGTCGCCGTTCATGAATTGAATCCAAGACGCCGACAGCAGATTCAGAAAGGGCACTTCTTTCATCGCCGGTGTGCCGTCATGCGCGGCGCTGCGGCTGAGCAAGGTGCGGCTGATGACGCGTGGGTTGGGTGTTAGCAACTCGTCGCCACGCTCAGGCCGGATGGCTGACATCGCCACGTTGCGCAAGAAGCGCGTGCCGGCGGCGCCCTCTTTGGGGTCGGCCAGGTTGTTCCAGCTGCCGTCGGCGGTGCGGAAGTGGGTGACGCCCTGCGGTGGCTTCTGGCCTGCCTCTTGAAAACCGGCCAACGCGCCTGCGGGGTAGCTGCTGCCCAGGTTGTTGGCGTTGAGCTTTTCGCGCATGTAGGCCAGGGTCAGGATGGCCAGCGACAAGCGTCGGCGGTACCAGTTGGTCCACACGGCGTCGCGGTAACCCACGAAGCGACCCCACAGGTGCGTGGTGACCCACACGATGAGCGTTAGCAACTCACCGAGCTCGGTGCCCAGGCGGATGTGCCAGCGGCGCGTGAAACCCGGTGGCGGCGGGGGTGGCAGTGGCGTCGGGAAGCTGTGCTCGTCGACTTGCGGCCGCGCCAACAGCGTTTCGCGCTCGAAGTAGCGCAGCTCGGGCACATGCACGTCGACACCGGCCGTGGCATTGTTTTGCGCTAGCGCCAGCATGTCGCGCCAGTCGGCGTGAGTGGGGTCAAGTTCCAGCGCGGCGGCGTAATGCGTGGCGGCGTCTTGGTACTGCTGGCTCTGGAAGTGCGCCAGCGCCAGCAGCGCATGCACCTCGGCGTCGGGTGCTACGCCAGGCGCGCTGGCGAGCTGCTTTTGCAGCGCGCTGATGGCCAACGGGAAGTCGCGGCTCGCCACGGCCTGGGTCGCTTCAGTCGAAATCATCGCTCGCTCCTGGATGTCTTTTTGTTGTTCATGGTCAGCCGCAGATCACGACGACGCATGGCGCTTGACTCTGGCCAGACCGCAGCGTGACTGGACCACTTCGAGGCACTGTGGTGCAAGAGGGAAAGCTCTGGTGGCGCGTGCCCAGCGCGACCCAGCGAGGCTCAGTCGGCCGCCATGGCAAGTACCTCAGGCACATGCCAACGCGCCTGCTCCGCGCGCGCCTGAGCCAGCGCCTCGTAGGCCTGCACCTCTTGCAGCGCGACCACAGCTTGCCCCGCGTGCGCCGCGGCCGCACTCGCGTCACCACCCGCGCGGCCATGCAGGCGCGCCAGTGCCAAGTGGGCGAAGGCGCTGAAGGTCTTGGCGCCCAGGCGACGAAAGACTTCACTGGCTTGCTCGATCAAGGCGATGTCGCCCACACGTTCGCCCATGTCCAAAAGCGTGCACGCGCGCTCGATGGGGAAGGCGAAACGCTCGGCCGTGGCGAGACTTTCGCGCCAGTGTTTGTGGGCTGCGGCGCTGCGGCCGGCAAGCCATTCGGCGTTGCCGTGCAGTCGCAGCGCTTGCGCCAACCAACCGGGTTGCTCGCGTGCGCAGCGCACCGCGCGCTGCGCACTGCGCAGAGCCTCGCGCGCGGCTTTCTCGCGCGCCACGCCTTGCAGGCTTTCTGCCACGGCCAGACCGTGGGTCGCCACGCCGCTGAAGAGCTCGACCCGGTCGAATGATGTGCGCAGCTTGGCCGTCAGCATGGCCTGCTGCGCGTGCGCCAGTTGCTCGCCGGCCTCGGCCAGCTTGCCTTGCATCACCAGGCACTTGGCCAGCAGCGACGACTGGTACAGAAAACTGTCCCAGGCGGGGATCTTGCCCGCCGTCGCCGAGCCCTGGCGCAAGGTGGCTTCGGCCTGACCGAGGGGGCCGGCGGCGAGCTCGGCGCTGGCACGTGCATGGCAGCCCCAAGCCGTGAGTTGGGGGTCGGCGGCGTCTTGACCCGCGCGTGCAAACTCCTGGCCCAGCGCATGGGTGCCCGCCAGGTCGCCGCGAAAGCAGATGATGAACATGCGCATGATGGCCGCGCCACCCCAGCTGTGCAGGTCGCCCGACTCGCGGTACATCGCAGCACCCTTGCCCAGGTTGGAATCGGCGGCGTCCCAGTGGCCTTCGTAGAAATCCAGGAACCCCAGCGCGTGCCACGAGAAGGCGATGGCGTTGGGGTGGTTGGTCTGCTGCGCGATCATGCCGGCCTTGACGTGATAGCGCCTGGACAGGGCACGCGCATTGAAGGTCATGAAGCCAAACGCCACGCTGCTGAGGCCACGCGCTTCGGCCACCGCATAGCTGCTGTGCTCGCCGGCGTGCAGCTCCAGCAGGCAGTCCAGCAGCATGCGTTCTTTGTCGAGGAAGTAGTCCATCCAGGACATGAAGTGGCAGATGCTGGAGATCTCGCGCGCTGCCGCGAGATCCATCTCACGCTTGAGTGGCAGACCCAGGCGCGCGCGCAGCTTGCGCCAAAAGTGCGCGCCGAAGTTTTTCAGAATCGCGCGCTGCACACCGCCACGTGTGCTCGGGTAGTCCAGCCCGAGCTGGGCCAGCGCACGGCGGAATTGTTCAAGCGCTTGCTCGTAGTGCCCCGTGCCGTAAAGCGCCGTGCCGAGCTTGCGCGCAAGTGCCGCGCGTTGCAGCGGGCTCAGTCGGTCGCCGAAGGCTTTCACATACGCGGCTTCGGCCTGGCGAAAG
>JANMMH010000438.1:0-2201 GCA_031373055.1 Rubrivivax sp.
GGTGCGCAAGCCTCGCTGCAAGCCGCGCGCGCGGCCGCCGAGCTGGCGCGCAAGGCGGTGGTCGACGCCGTGCTGCGCGCGCCGCTTACCGGACTCGTCGCCCAGCGCCTGGTGCAGCCGGGTGAGCGCGTGGCCGTGGACGCGCGGCTGGTAGAAATCGTCGATCTTTCGCGCATCGAGCTCGAAGCCGCGATGACACCCGAAGACGTAGCCAAGGTGCGCGTGGGTCAGGTCGCCCGCTTGGCGGTCGACGGCCTGGCCGAGCCGCTCCAGGCACGCGTGGTGCGCATCAACCCGAGCACGCAAGCCGGCACACGCGCGGTGATGGTGTACCTGGCGCTCGACGCCCACCCGGCCTTGCGCCAGGGCCTCTTTGCACGCGGCAGCATCGAGCTCGCGCGCACTTCGGCACTGGTGGTGCCGGCGAGTGCGGTGCGCCTGGACCAAGCCAGACCCTACGTGCTGCTGCTGGAAAACGGCAAGGTCGTGCAACGCGTGGTGAGCACGGGAGCCCGTGGCGACGTGGCGTTAGATGGCAGTTTAGACGGCCGCGCTGAAGCGGCGGTTGAAGTCAGCGGCATTGCCGAAGGTGCGACGGTGCTGCGCGGCAGCGTCGGGGCCTTGCGCGAAGGTGCACTCGCGCGGCTGCCAGGCAACCCTGCGCCGGCTACGCCGTCGGCGGCACCCGCAGCGGCAGCGTCGCCGGCGGCCTCACCCGCCACCCGCTAAGCCGCACGCACCATGTGGTTCACACGCGTCTCTATCGCCAACCCGGTGATGGCCACCATGCTCATGCTGGCCTTTGTGGTGCTGGGCCTCTTCAGCTACCAGCGCCTGGCCATCGACCAGTTCCCCAACATCGACGTGCCCACCGTGGTGGTGGTCATGGACTACCCCGGTGCGTCGCCAGAGATCGTTGAAGCCGAAGTCACCAAGAAGGTCGAAGAAGCCGTCAACACCGTCGCGGGCATCTCGGCGCTGAGTTCACGCTCCTACGAAGGCAGCTCGGTGGTCATTGCCGAGTTCAACCTCGATGTGGATGGCCGCAAGGCCGCCGAAGACGTGCGCGAGAAAGTCGCCCTCATCCGCCCGCTCTTGCGCGACGAAGTCAAAGACCCGCGCATCTCGCGCTTTGATCCGTCCAGCGCGCCGGTCTTCAACGTCGCCGTGCTCGCCAGCGACGGCACCAAGACGCCGCAAGAGCTCACCACCTGGGCCACGCAGGTGCTGCAAAAGCGGCTCGAGAACGTGCGCGGCGTGGGTGCCGTCAGCGTGGTGGGCGGTGTCGAACGCGAGATCAACGTCTACGTGCGCCCGCAGGCGATGGAAGCGCTGGGCGTGGGCATCGACACCATCGTTGCCGCGCTCAAGAGCGAAAACCAGGAGCTGCCGCTGGGCGCCATTCGCTCGCGCGAGCAAGAGCGCGTGGTGCAGATCAGCGCGCGGCTGAAGACGCCGGCCGAGTTCCGCGACATCGTCGTCACGCGCCGGGGCGGGCTCCCCATCAAGCTGTGGCAGCTGGCTGATGTGGTGGATGGCCCGCAAGAGCTGGAGCGCCTGGCGCTCTACAACGGCGTGCGCACGGTGCTCTTGTCGGTGCAGAAGAGCCAGGGCGAAAACACCATCGCGGTGGTGGATGGGCTCAAAAAAGCGCTCGCCGAGACCGACAAGCTGCTGCCGCCAGGCATCAAGACCGAGATCAACCGCGACAACTCGCGCTCGATCCGCATCTCGGTGGCTAACGTGCAACGCACGCTGATTGAAGGTGCGATCCTGACCATCGGCATCGTCTTCCTGTTCCTCAATTCCTGGCGCTCGACGGTCATCACCGGCTTGACGCTGCCGATCGCGCTGATCGGCACCTTTCTCTTCATGTACATCTTCGGCTTCACCATCAACACCATCACGCTGATGGCGCTGAGCTTGTGTGTGGGCCTCTTGATCGACGACGCCATCGTCGTGCGCGAAAACATCGTGCGCCATGTGGCGCTGGGCAAGAACGCGCATGACGCGGCGCTGGCCGGCACCGAGGAGATCGGCCTGGCCGTGTTGGCCACCACGCTTTCCATCGTGGCCGTGTTCCTGCCCATCGGTTTTATGGGCGGCATCATCGGCAAGTTCTTCCACGAGTTCGGCATCACCATCGTGGCCGCCGTGCTGATCTCGATGTTCGTCAGCTTCACGCTGGACCCGATGTTGTC
>JANMMH010000441.1:0-4392 GCA_031373055.1 Rubrivivax sp.
GT
This sequence comes from Rubrivivax sp., assembly GCA_031373055.1. Lineage (GTDB taxonomy): Bacteria > Pseudomonadota > Gammaproteobacteria > Burkholderiales > Burkholderiaceae_C > Rubrivivax. The sequence goes on from JANMMH010000441.1 coordinate 3, forward strand.
TGCTCAAGCAACTGCAACCAGCTTGGTCGCCGATAGCCATCCAGTCGGCGTTGTTGACCACCGCCTCGCACGTGCTCGACAGCACCAGCGAGGCCGGCCGCATCTTTCGCCAGGGCGCCGGCTTGGTCGGCATCCAGACCGTCAAGCGCCGGCTCACCAACGGCAGTGGCAACCCGGCGACCTTCAACGCCACGCTCAGCGGCCTGGCCGGCTTCAGCGCCGTGGTCAACCCGTCGTCGCTGGTCCTGGCCGCCGGCCAGACCAAGGAAGTGACGGTGACCTTCACGCGCACATCGGCGTTATTCAACGACTACAGCGGCGGCCAGCTCAGTTGGAGCGACGGCCAACGTACGGCGCGCGTTCCAGTCGTGCTGCGACCCGTCGCGTAGGCCGCGCCGGCCGAGGTCAACGCCGGCTTCAATGTGAAGTTCGGCTACAGCGGCGCCTTCACGGCCAGTGGCCGCGGCCTGGTGCCGGCGTCGGTGACCACGGGGTCCGTCGCCGACGACCCCAGCGACGGCGACTGCAGCTTGCTGGCACCCAATGCAGCGCACATCGCCGTGGCGGTGCCGGTGGGCACCACGTACGCACGCTTCGCGCTCTTCGGCGCCGACGCCAGTGCAGGCAGCGACCTCGACCTCTGCGTGTTCCGCGATGGCAACCGGGTCGGCGCCGGCTGCAGCAACGATCGGACAGAGCGGCAACATCGGCATCGCCACCAGTGGCCTGGATGCCGGCAAGCGCTATCTCGGCGCCGTGGCCCACGGCGGAGCGCCCGGGATGCAGCTCGAATCCAAGCCATCAACCAGCGGTACCGTTCAACGACAAGCTGGACCCAATCGGACCGATGGGTCCGGCGATGCGGCGTAAGCTCAGGCGCTCACATCCGCGCATCGCCCCCCGCCGAAGGCGTGCTGACGCGCCCGGCCGGGCAAAACGCCACGCCGCCGCGGCGGCCGCCGTGGTAATTCAACAGCTGCGCGCCGGCCTGGATGCGGATGCGCACGCCGGGCACCAGCGCTTGCGTGTACATCATGCCGGGCTCGGGGCAGCCGGCGGCGCCGTCGGCCCAGGTTACGAATTCGGCGTCAACCACACGCAGCTGCGCGCGCGGCAGGCCGCTGCGTTTGGAGGCGTCTTGCAGCGCCTCGTCGAGCTGGGCTTGAAGTGCGGGGTCGGTGGCTGTCATCGCTGACGCGGCTGGCTTTCCTGCCGCTTGGCAGGCGCCCATCAAGAGCGCCACGCAAGCAAGCATCAGGCAGCGGGTTGGAAAGGTGGACATGGTGCACGATGCTACGCGCCGGGCCATGGCCAAAGCGTGACCTGACCGTGGCCCGAACGTGACCAGAACGCGAGGCCAGCGCGGCATGAGTCTTGCAACGAATGGCCCCATGCGCGCCCCGCCGCCCCCCGCCGCCGTCCCCACCGAGCTGCCGCCGCTGCGCGTGCTGCTCATCGACGACGGCGCGCACCGCGTGAGCCTCATCCGCGACGAGCTCACGCGCCAGGGCCACCTGGTGGTGGATGTGCTCGAATCGGCCGTGCTCATCCATGACTGCGTGACACGCCTGCAGCCCGACGTCGTCATCGTCGACAGCGAGTCACCCACGCGCGACACCCTGGAGCACCTGGCCACCGTCTCTGGCACCCACCCGCGCCCGGTGGTGGTGTTTGCCGAAGACGAGAGTGCCGCGCCTATGCAGCAAGCCCTCGCCGCCGGCGTCAGCGCCTATGTCATTGCCGGGCTGAACATGCAGCGCCTAACGCCCGTGTTGCGCGTGGCCATCGCGCGCTTCGAACAAGACCGCGTGCTGCGTGGCGAGCTGGAAACAGCGCAAACCCAGCTCAGCGAAAGAAAGCTCATCGAGCGTGCCAAAGGCATGTTGATGGATGAAATCGGCCTGAGCGAGGCGCAGGCCTACCAACACCTGCGCAAGCTGGCCATGGATCGTGGCCAGCGTCTGGCCGACGTGGCGCAACGTGTGCTGGCTGCGCGCGAGCTGCTGCGGCCCAGCGGTTGATGCACCGCCAACTGCTGCGCCGCACCAAAGCGACGCGCGCCAACGTGGATTGACGGCCCCAAGTCGCCTTGCTGGTGCATGCGCCCGGGCCGTACCGGGCTCGGTGCGCTGGCACGCCACTTGCGAGTTAGCACCGCAAGGCTGCGCGCAACGGCGTGCGCGGCCAGCACAGGTTTCGGGCAAAGGCGCCTGACCCACGAGCTTTCGACACCCGCGTCGAAGGCCGAGGTCAAGGCGTCTTTTTTCATTGGGTCATTCGAGGATCAAGCATGAACACACGCGAGGGTTTGATGAGCGAACAACGCAGAGATTTCATCAAGAGCGCCGGCGCGACCGCAGCCGCTGCAGCCGTCACTGCCGTCACTGCCGTCACCGCCACAGGTGGCGCCTGGGCCGCCGGCTCCGACGCGCCCGAGAAGAAAGAAGTCCGCATCGGCTTCATCCCACTCACCGACTGCGCGTCGGTGGTGATGGCGTCTGTGTTGAGGCTCGACGAAAAGTACGGCGTGAAGATTGTGCTCAGCAAAGAGGCCTCGTGGGCTGGCGTGCGCGACAAGCTCGTCAATGGCGAGCTCGACATGGCGCACGTGCTCTACGGCCTGGTCTACGGCGTGCACGCCGGCATCAGCGGGGCGAAGAAAGACATGGCCGTGCTGATGACGCTGAACCACAACGGCCAGGCCATCACGCTGTCAAAGAAGCTCGCGGAAAAAGGTGCGGTCGACGCTGCCAGCCTGGCCAAGCTGATGGCCGCAGACAAACGCGCGCCGGGCCAGGAGCACACCTTCGCGCAGACCTTCCCCACCGGCACGCACGCCATGTGGCTGTACTACTGGCTGGCCTCGGCGGGCATCAACCCGATGAAGGACACCAAGGTCATCACCGTGCCGCCGCCGCAGATGGTGGCCAACATGCGTGTGGGCAACATGGACGGCTTTTGCGTGGGCGAGCCCTGGAACCACCGTGCGGTGATCGACGGCATCGGCATCACCGCCGCCACCACCCAAGATGTGTGGCGCGACCACCCCGAGAAGGTGCTGGGCTGCACGGGGGAATTCGTCAAGAAATTTCCTAACACCGCACGTGCGGTGACTTGCGCCGTGCTCGAAGCCGGCCGCTGGATTGACGCGGGCTTGCAGAACAAGAACAAGATGGCCGAGACGATTGCCGACAAGGCTTATGTCAACACCAGCATCGACGCCGTCAACCAGCGCATCTTGGGCCGCTACCAAGATGGCCTGGGCAAGACCTGGGACGACGCGAACCACATGAAGTTCTTCAACGACGGCGCGGTGAACTTCCCCTACCTGTCGGACGGCATGTGGTTCCTGACCCAGCACAAGCGCTGGGGTCTGCTCAAGGAGCACCCCGACTACCTGAAGCTGGCGCGCGAGGTCAACCAGATCGAGATCTACAAACAGGCCGCCGCGCAGGTGAAAGTAAGCGTGCCCAAGAGCGAAATGCGCGCGAGCAAGCTGCTTGACGGCGTGGTGTGGGACGGCAAGGACCCCGCCAAGTACGCCGACGGCTTCAAGGTGCGCGCGGCGAGCGCAACGTGAGGAGCTTGAGCATGACCGCCACCACCATGCCCAGCCCACGCGCCGCCGCGCGCGACGGGCCCACGACCCAACCTGCGGTGATGGCCACGCGCGCTGCACCGCAACCTGCGGCGACGCCTACGCCTGAGCGTGCGAACGCGCAGCGCAACCGCAGCAAGGCCGTACGCGAGCCCATCGCTTGGCGTGAGCACGCCGGCCGCATCCTGCCGCCCATCGCCGGCATGGCGCTGCTCATCGGCATTTGGGCACTGCTCACGCAAAAGGGCGGCTCGATTCCCACACCGGCGGCAACCTTCGAGGCCGCGATCAAGCTCTTCGCCGACCCGTTCTACCGCAAGGGCCCCAACGACCAAGGCATTGGCTGGAACGTGCTCTTCTCGCTGGAGCGCGTGGGCCTGGGCTTTGGCCTGGCGGCCATCGTCGGCATCCCGCTGGGCTTTTTGATCGGCCGCTTTGCCACGCTCAACCGCATGGTCTCGCCGCTCATCAGTCTGTTGAAACCGGTCTCGCCGCTGGCTTGGTTGCCGATCGGTTTGCTGGTCTTCAAGTCGGCCAACCCGGCCGCCATCTGGACCATCTTCATCTGCTCGATCTGGCCCATGGTCATCAACACGGCGGTGGGTGTGCAGCGTGTGCCGCAGGACTACTTGAACGTCGCGCGTGTGCTGAACCTGAGCGAATGGCGCATCGTCACGCGCATCTTGCTGCCTGCCGTCATGCCCTATTTGCTGACGGGTGTGCGCTTGTCGGTGGGCACGGCCTGGCTGGTCATCGTCGCGGCCGAGATGCTCACCGGCGGCGTGGGCATCG
>JANMMH010000457.1:0-2983 GCA_031373055.1 Rubrivivax sp.
CGCAGCCTGGACGTGCAGGTATCGCGCCTGAGGAAGATGCTCGAGCCCGACCCCGCGCAGCCGCGCTACATTCAAACCGTCTGGGGAGTGGGGTACGTGTTCGTGCCGGACGGCGCCAATTGAGGGCTGCCCGCTGCGGCACGGACTGATCAAGACCGTTGTCGCGCAAGCCTTTAGCACTCAGCCTTTTTTGGCGTACCACCTTCCTGCTGGCGATCCTGCTTGCAGGTGGCGTCTTCGCCTGGGTGCAAACACTCTCGGCGTTAGAGTTTGAGCCGCGCGCGGTGCAGGCCGCGCAGCAGACCGCCGGGCTGGTGAACCTGTCGCGAGCCGCGCTGCGCCAGGCTGACGGCATCAACCGCGTGATGCTCGTCAAGTCGCTGGGCACCCAGCAGGCCATCCGCGTGGCGCCGCGCGAGCCGGGCGACCGCTGGGAGCCCTTTGACGTCGACCGCTTCACGCGCCGCGTCAGCCGCGAGCTGCGTGGCGTGCTGGGGCCCGAGACCATCGTGGCGCGCAGCGTCAATGGCCAAAGTGGCTTGTGGGTGGGCTTTGCCATCGAGCGCGACAACTACTGGCTGCAGGCCGAAGCGGCGCATGCCAAAGCTTTGTCGGGGCCGACGTGGTTTGTCTGGACGGGCATCGCGCTGGTGGCCACGCTCTTTGGCTCGGCCGGCATCGCCGGGCTCATCAACCGGCCACTCAAACAGCTCTCATTCGCGGCCAGCCGCATTCGTGGCGGCGACCTCGATTCACGCCTGGACGAAAACACGCTAACAAGCGAGATACGCGAAGTCAACATGGGCTTCAACCGCATGGCGCGTGAACTCGCGCGTGTGGACGAAGACCGCGCGGTGATGCTCGCGGGCATCAGCCACGACCTGCGCACGCCGCTGGCGCGCCTGCGCCTGGAAACCGAGATGAGCGTGAGTGACGAAGAGGCCAAGCGCAACATGGCGCTGGACATCGACCAGCTCGACGCCATCATCGACAAGTTCATGGACTACGCGCGCCCGGGCCAGACGCTGGTGGAGCCCACGCTGGTTTCGCGCCTGATCGACAAAGAGGCGGCCGTCTACCGCGACCCCACGCAGATCCGCATCACCTCGCGCGTGGCCATCGACTTGAAGGTCATGGCCGATGAAACCGAACTCGGCCGCGTCTTCCAGAATCTCTTCGAGAACGCCCGCCGCTACGGCCGTGGCACCTACACCGGCGTGGCCGAAGTCAACGTGAGCTACGTGCGCACGGGCCCCTGGGTCATCATCACCGTGCGCGACCACGGCCCCGGCGTGGCGCCAGAGTAGCTGAGCCAGCTCACCGTGCCCTTCTTCCGCGGTGACGCCGCGCGCACTGCCGCCACCGGCGCCGGCCTGGGTCTGGCCATCGTCGAAATAGCCATGCTTCGCATGGACGGCAGCCTGGAGCTCAGCAACGCGGCCGACGGTGGCTTGATGGCGCATGTGCGGCTGAGGCGGGCCGAGTAGCCCAAGCAGCGCGAGTCGTACGTCCATGCAGCTTGCCCGACGCAGCTGCAACCTGTCGCAGCACACTGGCCCGGGCCGCTTGGCTCTGCGATGCTGCGCTACCTTGGCACCCGTCCGCATGGAGCTCGTCTTGCACCTCGCACGCCGCTTTGCACTGAAAACATCACTGGCTTCGTTGGCGCTGGCCCTCGTGGGCTTGAGCGCTAGCACCCAAGCCCAGACCACCGCCGAGCGCATTACGCGCGTCGAACAAGGCCTGCTGCCGGCCCTGCTGACGCAGCGCACCGAAGGCATGGCGCTTACCGACCGAATGAAACATTACGGCGTGCCCGGGGTCAGTGTGGCCGTTATCGACGGCGGCCGCATTGCCTGGGCCAAAGGCTTCGGCGTGCGCGCGCTGGACAAGGCCGGCAAGGCCCTGCCGGTGACGCCCGAGACGATGTTCCAGGCAGCGTCGATCAGCAAACCGGTGAGCGCCATCGCCGCGCTCAAGCTCGTGCAGCAAGACCAGCTCACGCTGGACGGCGACATCAACGACAAGCTCAAAACCTGGAAGCTGCCCGCCAGCCCACTGGCGCCTGCCGGCAGCGTGACGCTGCGCCGCATCCTGAGCCACAGCGCAGGGCTGACGGTGCATGGGTTCCCGGGCTACGCGCCGGGCGACACCGTGCCCACGCTGGTGCAGGTGCTTGACGGCGTGGCGCCGAGCAAGACACCCGCCGTGCGTGTGGACATCGCGCCAAACACGCGGCTGCGTTACTCCGGTGGCGGCTATGAAGTGCTGCAGCAGTTGCTCAGCGATGTGAGCGGCAGCCCCATGGCGCCCTTGATGCAGCGCCTGGTGCTTGGCCCCGCAGGCATGACGCACAGCAGCTTCGAGCAACCGCTGCCTGAAGCGCGGCGCGCCAACGCCGCCAGTGGCCATGTCGCCGGCAAGCTCGTTGCAGGCGGCGCGGCGACACACCCCGAGCAGGCGGCAGCCGGCCTGTGGACGACACCCAGCGACCTGGCGCGCTTGGTGCTGGACCTGCAAGCCGCACACGCCGGCAAGGGCGGCCAGCTGCTCAGCTCGGCACTGGCGCGCGAGATGCTCACGCAGCAGTTCGATGCGGCCGGCCTGGGCTTCTTCCTCGGCGGCAGCGGCGCCACGCGCAACTTCGGTCATGGTGGCATAAACGCCGGGTTTGAGTCGGTGCTCTTTGCCTACAGCACCAGCGGCAAAGGCGCCATCGTGATGACCAACGCGCAGGGTGGTGCGGGTCTGGCCGACGAAATCTTGCGCGCGGTGGCGACCGAATACAACTGGAGCGACTACCTGCCGCCCAAGCGTCAGCTCGTCGACCTGGAACCCGCACAGCTCAAACGTTGATATGGCTTCTCTCTGTCAATAGGCAAAACGCATTCCTCTGCGATTCCAGATTCAATGTGTACCCGTTGCCGGACGGGGAACGCGACGGAGCACTTGGTTGCCACCCGTAGAGGATGTGCGACGGTTG
>JANMMH010000519.1:0-17021 GCA_031373055.1 Rubrivivax sp.
TGCAGGGCGTGCAGTGCTGCGGTCACGCCGCCCTTGTGCTGCGCGAGCTGAATGCGCGTGCCGTAGATGCGGTCGAGCAGGTGAAAGCCGATGTCGGTTTGCCGCGCGACGTCCAGCGCTTGGTCGAGAAAACTCTGTGCGTCATCAAGGCGGCCGCGGTAGCTGGCGACCTCGGCCAGGCGCTGCAATGAAAAGGCTTCGCCGGTGGCGCCACCGATGGCGCGGTGCAGGCGCGCGCCCAGGCGCAGGTGTTCTTCCGCCGCCGCGAGGTCGCCGCTTAAGAGCTCGGCCTCGCCGCGCAGGGTGGTGCCAAAGGCATGCCCGCGCGCCGCGCCCAGACGCTGCGCTTCGTCGGCCAGCGTTTGCGCGAAGTTGATGACCTCGGCGTAAGGCCGCGCGCCGTAGAGAAAGCGTTGCGTGATGCACAGCTGGCCGTCGAACAAGCGCATCGCCAGGTGCGGCACGTCGCGGGTTTCATGCAAGTCGGCCCACACGCTGTGGTGCAGCTCGCCGCGCGCATGGGCTGCCGCCGCCTGGGCCCAGGATGCCACCACGATGGCGGCCTTGTCACCCGATTGCAAGGCCAGCTGGCGCACCGCGGCGGCTTTCTCGGTGCCGATGTCGGGCGTGGTGGCACCCAGCGCGGCCGCGCCACAGTAGGCCAGGGCTTCGGCCAGGCGGCCTTGCACGGTGCTCGGCTGCACGCCCACCAAGGCCAGCAGCCCGCCCTTGGGGTCACCGAGCTTGACCTGCGCCAGGGCGCCTTGCGCGCGCAGGTCGTGCGACAGCGGCTCGCCCGTGGCTGCGGCCGCCGCAAAGTAGGCCGCCACCGCGCCGGGGTCGCCCAGGTCGTCGAGCGCTTGGGCGCGCAGGCGCAGTGCCTCGGCATGCTCACGCTGAAAGGCCAGCACCGGCTCAAGGTGGCCCAGCGCGTCGCTCGGTGCGGCCAAACGCAGGGCGCCGCGCGCGGCTTCCAGCAGCCAGGGCATGGCCTCGCGCGGGCTGCCACCTTGCAGCCAGTGGCGCGCCACGATGGCTGGCGCGGCGTCGAGCTCAGCGAGTTGCTGTGCGGCCTGGCGGTGCATCTTCAGGCGCCGGTGCGGTGCGATCTGCTCGATCAACGCCTGGCGCACCAGCTCGTGGCGGAAGCGGTAGCGCGTGCCGGCCAAGACCACCGTGCCGGCGGCCAAGGCGGCGTCGAGCAGCGCGAATGCGTGCTCGGGCGCGCCGGGCGCGCCAGGTGCTAACGCCGCAGCGGTGGTGGCATCAAACTCGTCGCCGCTCAGGGCCAGCCACTTCAGCATGGCCAGTGCGGCGTCGGGCACATCGCACAGGCGCGCGGTGATGGCCTCGGCCGTGCTGGCGGCCAAGCGCGTGGCGGTGGACGGCCCCGCGCTGCGCGCCAGCTCGATGGCGGCGAAGGGGTTGCCTTCGGCCAGCTGCACGATGCGCGCGGCCACGTCGGCAGGCAGCGCATGCGCGGCGGCCAGCGCTACCAGCTGGTGCGCTTCATCGTCGGCCAGCGGCGCCAGGTCAAGGGCCTGCATGACGCCAGCGCCACCGAGCCGCGCCAGCCCGCGCGCCAGGGCCGAGCCTGTTGCTGGCGCACGTGTGGCCAGCACCACGCACAGCGGCGGGCCGGCGCTCATCAGGTGCATCAGCACGTCGACATCGGCGTCGGCCACGAGATGCGCGTCGTCGATTTGCAGCATGACCTGGCCGCCGCCCGAGGCCGCCAACAGCAAGCGGCGCAAGGCGCCGATCATCTGGTGGCGGCTCACAGGCCCCAACATGGCGTCGGCCGGCGCCGCCAAGGGGCTGAGCACGGCCAGCACCGAGCGCGCCGGCGCGCCGACCTTGTCGAGCAACTCGGGGGCACTCAGGATCAAGCTCTCGGCCAATGCCGCCATCACGGCATGGGCATGCCCGGACTGCACGGCGCCCACACGCAGCACGCACCAGCCACGCGCGCGCGCCAGGGTTTCAAGCTCACGGCACAGGGCCGTTTTGCCGATGCCTGCGGGCCCGCGCAGAACAATGCCGGCGGGGCGTTCGCGCGCGTCCAGCGCCAACCATGCGGCGAGCTGCGCGCGTGCAAGCGCGCGTCCCACATAGGCCGGCCCGCCATGCGGCAAGCCGGCAATGCAGCGTTCGTACAGTGCTTCGGTCTCGGGCTCGGGCATGACACCGAGCTGCTGCTGCAAGGCGCTGCGCAGGCTGGCATACCAGCGGATGGCCGAAGCACGGTTGCCGCGCGCCAGCGCCTGCGCCATCAAGGCACGGTGCGCGGGCTCGTCGGTGGGTTCAATCTCGGCCAGTCGTTCCCACTGCGCGCTGGCGCGCAGCAGTTCGATGTAGCAAGCGCGCAGCCGCTCACGCGCGGGCTCGACCCAGACCTCATAAGGCGCGCCTGGCAAGAGCTCGCCGGCGTACGCCAATGCGGCCTGCGCGCAGGCGCTGGTGTCGTGTTGCGCGAGCGCGCTGCGGGCTTGTTGCTCGAAGGCTTGCACGTCCACCTGCACCGCGCGCCCGGGCCACAGCGCCACGTCACCGCCTTGCAGCACCACGCCGTCTTGGCGCCCCAAGGCCTGGCGCGCGTGATGCGCGGCCTTGCGCAAGTTGGCCGCACCGGCGTCGGGCGACAGCTGCGGCCACAGCGCGTCGATGGCCGCCTCTCGTGGCAAGCGGTGCCGAGGTGCGAGGCTCAGCAGTTGCACCAGGTGCATGGCGCGCAGGCTGGGCCAGCTCTGGGCGGGTCGTGCTTCGCCGTCCACGCTGACCGCGAAGTCGCCAAGCAAGCGCACCGTCAGTGGCGTCTCGTGCGAGGCGGTGTCAGGAAGATCAGCGTGACTCATGGCGGCGGCAGTGTGCGGCCTGGGGGCCGGTGCGCACAAGCGGCTGTGCGGCCAGGAACGTTTGAGGAACACGCGAGCGCGATGCTGCACCCAGGCAGAACTTATCCAACTGCCCCACCACTGGAGAAAACCATGACACCGCAACGCACCACCTTCCCACTGACCGACAGCGGCGCGGCCACCTTGACGCTGCCCCCGCACGTCACCCTGGCCGACATCAATCGACTCGAACACGACCTGGGCCGCCTCGTACGCATGCTGCGCAAAGACTTTGGCGATGGTGACGGCGCCGACCCCGGTGGTATCGAGTTCGATTCCTGGGTCGCGCAAGCGCATTGACATGGAGACGACCATGACCGACACGCTCTTCCAACGCCTGGGCGGCACGCCACGCATCGCCGCCGTGGTCGACGACGCGCTCGACCGCCACGCCGTCAACCCGCTCCTGGAGCCGCGCTTTCGTGGCAAAGATCTGCCGCGGCTGAAGGTGTTGGCCACCCAGTTCTTCAGCATGGGCACAGGCGGCCCGGGCCACTACGAAGGCCGCGACATGCGCACGGCGCACGCCGGCATGAACATCAACGAGCAAGAACTGGTGGCCGCCATCGACGACATCGTGGCCGCCCTGCAAGGCCAGGGTGTCGGTGCGGCCGAAGTGGGCGAGGTCGTGGCCATCCTCTATAGCCTGAAGGGCGAGGTTCTGCGGCTGTAGGCCGGCGCCACAGGCTGTCAGGCGTCGCGCCGAAACGCCAGCAGCAGGTTGTTGGCGGGCATGGGTGTGGTGCCTTGCCAGTGCAGGCCGGCAGCTTGGGCTTGTTGCTGCACCTCGGCCAGGCGGCGAATGCCCCAGGACGGATCGCGCGCACGCAGGTCGGCGTCGAAGGCCACATTGCTGGGCACGGTCGCTTCGTCGTCCAGGATGAAGGGGCCGTAGAGCAGCAAGAGACCCGCAGGTGCCAGATGCCGCGCCGCACCCTGCATGAGCGCCGCGCATGTCGCCCACGGTGAGATGTGCAGCATGTTGGCGTTGAAGATGGCGTCGACTTGCGCCGGCGCGCCTGGCCACGCGGTGTCCATCACGTTGAGCTGACGCGCTTGGCTAACGTTCGAGAGGCCTGCACACCAAGCGTCGATCGACGGCAAGGCGGCGGCCTCGACGTCACTCGTGTGCCAGTGCCAGCCGCTGAGTGCGGCCGCAAAGTGCGCGGCATGCTGGCCTGTGCCGCTGGCGATTTCCAGCATCACGCCGCGCGGTGGCAGCAGGCGTTGCAGCTCGGCCAGGATCGGCCCACGGTTGCGCTCGGCAGCGGGGCTGTGTCGGCGCAGGTCAGCGTTCATCGCGCTGCCGGCCATTCACGTGCGAAATCACGCGCAAGCAGGCCGTAGAGCGCCGTGTCCGAGACCTCGTCGCCGACGATCCAGCGTTCGCGCAAGTGCCCTTCTTTGGTGAAGCCCAAACGTTCGAGTGTCTTGGCCGACGCCGCGTTGCGTGGGTCGACGTCGGCCTCTATGCGGTTGAGTTGCAGCGTATCAAAACCATGTCGCAGCAGCGCTTGCAGCGCTTCGTGCATGTAGCCTTGGCCCCAGGCCGAGGCGCGCATCACGTAGCCGACTTCGGCGCGGCGGCAGCCCGCGTTGATGGCGAAGAGGCTGCACGTGCCTACGAGCAGCGCGTCGGCCTTGAGCTCGATGCCCAGGCGGATGTGGCGCCCTTGGTTCAAAGGGTCGCGGTCGGCGGCGATCATGGCCTGCGCCGGCGCGATGTCCGTCCACGGCGGCGTGCTCCAGTAGCGCATGACTTGCGGGTCACCGTGCATCACGAAGAGCACTTGCGCGTCGCTCTCGCGCAGCGGGCGCATCAGGAGGCGTGGGGTATCGAGGACGAGTTGGGCTGTTGCGGACATGCGGCGAGTCTAGGCCGGCCGAGCGTGCCGCCCTTGCTCAGCCGCCCTGCCTGGCGCGCTGCGCCCAATAGCCCGGTTGTCGCCGGTCAGGGGCAATCGCGAAGACCACGATCTCTGCTGGCATGTCGCTGTAGACGACGGTGAACGGAAAGCCGCTAACCTTCGTTCTACGCGTATCCGCCGGACCCGGCGCGCCACCTTGAGGAAAGTGGCGGATCAAATCCAAGCTGGCCTTGACGGCCTCACGAAATGCCTTGCCGGTGCCCAGCCGCTTGTCTTCGTAGTACTTGGTTTCGTGCAGAAGCTCGGCGCGCGCTTCTGCCACCAGGCGCAACGGCTTCAAGGTGCAAGTCGTGTCGCTTCGGCCAGCACCGCGTCGGCATCGAAGAGTTCGGCGCGTCCTGCGTTGTAGGCGGCGACCCTACGCTCAATCTCAGCGTTCCAGGCTTGCTCGATGGGCTCGGCCGGCGCGCCGTGCAGTGATTCAAGCAAGAGGTCGAGCAGACGCACCCGATCTTCGGGAGGCAAGGCGCGGCCGCGATTGGCTAGTTCGTGGACAGGGTCTGGCATAGGGCGCTCCTGGGGTCGCAACAAGTCTACTGCGCGTGGTTTGAAGTCGTCGCCGAAGTCGTCCGCCGCACGGTCCGATTCATGGCTACCCCGCCACCCCCATGCGCAGCCGCCGCGCCGCATCTTCAGCGCGTGCGTCTTCAATCTCGCGCATCACTTCGCCAAGATCCACGCTGCCGGCCTTGTGTACGTAGTGCCCAGTCAGCAGCGTGTCGGCGTGCAAGAGGCCGCGCTGGAAGAGGTCCCAGATCTCGGGGCCGAATTGCGTAGTGCGCAGGGCGGGCGCGAACTGTCCGAAGAAGCTGCGCAGGTTGCCCACGTCGCGCAGCAGCATGCGCTGGGCGTGGTTGTTGCCAGCGGCGTCGACCGCTTGCGGCAGGTCGATGATCACCGGGCCGTCGGCGGAGAGCAGGATGTTGAACTCCGACAGGTCGCCATGCACGACGCCGGCGCTGAGCATGCGCACCACCTCGCGCATCAGCGTGGCGTGGTGCGCGAGCGCGTCTTCGGGCGTAAACCGCACGTCGTTCAAGCGCGGTGCGGCGTCGCCTTGTTCATCGACCACCAGCTCCATCAAGAGCACACCTTCATGGAAGTTGTAGGGCTTGGGCACGCGCACGCCGGCGGCGGCCAGGCGGTACAGCGCGTCGACCTCGGCGCTTTGCCAGGCTGCTTCCATCGCCTGCTTGCCAAAGCGTGTGCCTTTGGCCATCGCGCGCGCTTGCCGGCTGTTCTTGACCTTGCGGTTTTCGGTGTAGTCCACCGCCTGGCGAAAGCTGCGGTGGGTGGCTTCTTTGTAGACCTTGGCGCAGCGGATGTCGTCGCCGCAGCGCACCACGAAGACCATCGCCTCCTTACCGCTCATGAGCTGGCGCTGCACGGCGTCGATCAGGCCTTCGTCGATGAGGGTTTGCAGACGTGCGGGAGCTTTCATGCGGCGATTGTCGCCGCCGCACTTTGCGCGCGCTCTCAGCCTTTCAGTTCACAGAAGGCAGCCAGGTCGCGAGCTTGGGGAAGATCAAGAGCAGCCCCACCGCCACGAGTTGCAAGATCATGAACTGCACCATGCCGGCGTAGATGTCCTTCAAATCCCACTGCGGCACGACGCCTTTGAGGAAGTAGGCCGACAGCGCCACAGGTGGCGAGAGCCACGCCGTTTGCAGCGTCACCGCCACCAAGGTGCAGAACCAAATCAGGTCAATGCCCGCAGCCTGCACGATGGGCAGCACGATGGGAATAACGATCAACACGATGGGCACCCATTCCAGCGGCCAGCCCAGCACGAAGACCAGCGCCAGGATCACGATCAACATCAGCATCGGCGGCAGCGCCAGGCTGGTGAGCATCTGCGCCAGAAAGTCGGCGCTGCCCAGGCGCGAGAAGACCGAGCCGAAGAGGTTCGAGGCGGTGACCAGCAGCAAGATCATGCTGCTGATCTCGAGCGTGGCGAGCGCCGCGCTGCGGATCTTGGCCAACGTCATGCGGCCGGAGCCCACCGTCAGCGCGAAGGTCGCGGCGCAGCCCACCGCGCCGGCGTCGGTGGGCGTGGCAATGCCCATCAAGATGACGCCCAGGGTGGACATGATGACGACGATGACGGGCATCACACCGATGGCCAGGTCACGCACCACCGGGCCTAGCGACTTGGGGCGCATCTCCAACGGCAAAGCCGGCCCCAGGCTCGGGTTGTGCCAGCAACGCAACAGCGTCCAGGCGATGAAGATGCCCGAGAGCATGAGCCCGGGCAACACGGCCGCTGCGAAGAGGTCGGTGGCCGGCACGCCGACCACCGGGCCCATCACGATCAACATCACCGAAGGCGGGATCAGGATGCCCAGCGTGCCACCGGCGGCGATGGCGCCCGCCGACATCTTGGTGTCGTAGCCGCTCCTGATCATCGACGGCCCGGCCATCACGCCGAGCAAGGTGACCGACGAGCCGACGATGCCGGTGGCCGCCGCGAAGATGGTGGCGGTGATCAGCACCGCCAGATACAGCGAACCGTTCAGCCCCGAGAGCAGCTGCTGGATGCCGTTGAACATGCGCTCCATGATGCCGCTTTGCTCCAGCAAGAAGCCCATGAAGAGGAAGAAGGGAATCGCCGCCAGCACGGTGTCTTTCATCACCGAATAGGTTTGCAACACGGCCAGGTCGAACACCACCGGCCCGAGTGCGATGAAGCCTGCGCCCAGCGCCACCGCGCCGAGCGTGAAGGCGATAGGGAATCCGATGAAGATGGCGGCGAATAGCACCGCCAGCGCGATGAGGCCAAGCCATTCGTGGCTCATTTCGCGTGTTCCGGCCAAGACCCCGTGCGCAGCGTGTGCAGGCACTTCAGGCATTCACTCAGGCCCTGAATGAGCAGCAGCGCACCGGTCAGCGGCATGGCCAGCTTGAAGGGCCAGGTGATGGGCTGCCAGGCGCTGCTGACAAAGGTCTCGTTCGTGACCCAGGCTTTCACGAAGTAGCCCCAGCCCACGAAGAGGAAGACCCCCGCTACCGGCAGGAACATCAGTACATAACACGTTAGATCCACGGTGGCTTGCCGCCGTGGCGACCACTCGGCGTAAAACGAATCGGTGCGCACATGGCCTTTGCGTTGCAGCGTGAAGGCGGCACCCAGCATGAAGAAGCTGCCGTACAACATGAAGGTCATGTCGTAGGCCCATTGCGTGGGCGCGTTGAAGACATAGCGCGCCACGACTTCCCAGCACAGCGACAGGACCATGGGCACGATGAACCAGGCAACCACCTGGCCCGAGCGCCGTGCCACTTGGTCCAGCCGCCGCGACCAGACCTCCATGCGGGTGCTGGAACTCACTTGGCGTTGGGCGAATCGCTGCCGAGCTGGAAGTACAGGCCGTTGATCTTGTTCCAGTACGGCACCACGAGCTTGGCAAACGTGCGCTGCGAATCGAGTGCCTCTTTGAAGAAGGGGTTGCGCCCGGCTTCACGGTCGTAGATCAGGTTGGTGGCCTTGATGAAGGCCGGGAAGATGTCTTTCGGTGTGTCGTGCACGTTGACCTTGTGCTGGGTTTGCAGGATCTGCAGCGCCTGCGCGTTTCGGAAGACGTTGTAGGTGTAGGTCTCCGTCATGGTGGCCATGGCCGAGGCTTCGACGATGGCCTTCAGGTCGGGCGTTAGCTTGTTCCACGCGGTCTTGTTCAGCAGCAGTTCACCGACGTCGGTGCTTTGGTGCAAGCCTTGCAGGTAGTAGTGTTTGAAGACGTTGTGGAAGCCCAGCGCCATGTCGTCGGCCGGTCCGATCCACTCGGCCGCGTCGAGCACACCGCGCTGCGCGGCAGGCACGATCTCACCCCCGGGCATGGCCACGGCGTTGACGCCCATCTCCTTCCAGATCTCGCCCACCAGCCCAGGCGGCGAGCGGTACTTGAGCTTCTTCATGTCCTCCAGCGAGCTGATGGGGTTCTTGAACCAGCCCAGTGGATCGGGGCCCATGGGCTGCACCATGAAGGGCTCGATGTTGAGCTTGAGCGCGTCGCTGAAGAACTTCTTGTAAAGGGCGTAGCCGCCGCCCTGGAAGAGCCAGGCCACGTGCGAGAGCTGGTCCATGCCGGTGCCGCCGCCCGCAGCCGGGTTGGAGTACAGGCCGGCTGCCGTGTTCTTGCCCGACCAGTAGTGCGTCCAGGCGTAGCCGCCGTCGACAACACCTTTGTCCACCGCGTCAACGATCTCGAAGGCTGCCACCACAGCGCCGTCGGGCAGCATCTCCATCTTCAAGCGGCCGTTGGACATCTTGTCGACGCGGTCGGCAAACTTCTTCATCAGATCGAAGTAAATGCTGGAGCTCGGCACGGCGGTCTGGATCTTCAGGCGCGTGACGTTCTGGGCCAGCGCGGGCGCGCCAACCAAGGCGCCGGCAGAGCCGAGGGCGGCGGCGCCTGCGCGCAAGGCGGCGCGGCGTGTGGACGGGGTGGCTTGGGTCATCGCATGTCTCCTGGGGGTGGTGAACAAAGGATGCGCCACTTCAAGTGCGGCGCGCGTCTTCTCGAATCATGTCGGCAGCCTTCTCGGCCAGCATCACGATGGGCGCGTGGGTGTTGCCAGACACCAGTGTCGGCATCACCGAGCCGTCCACCACGCGCAGGCCCGCCACGCCGTGCACACGCAGCCGCGCGTCCACCACCGCCATGGCGTCATGGCCCATCTTGCACGTGCCGCTGGGGTGGAAGATGGTGGCGCCGTGGTGGCGGCAAAAGTCGAGCAGCGCGGCGTCGTCAGCCGCATCGGGGCCGGGCTTGACTTCGCGCTTGATGAAGGGGCGCATGGCGCGGCTTGCGGCAATCGCGCGCGCCGCTTTGACACCGGCGACGGCGGTGCGCTGGTCGAGCTCGGTCGAGAGGTAGTTGGCCAGCATCGCCGGGGGCTCCAGCGGGTCGGTGGAGCGGATGCGCACATAGCCACGCGACTGCGGCCGCAGCTGGCACACCGACATCGTCAAGCCCGAGTATGGGTGCAGCTTGCCGCCCGCCATGTCGGCCGACAGGGTAGCGACGTGGAACTGGATGTCAGGTGTGGTGGCTAACTCTGGAAGTGCGCGCATGAAGCAGCCGCCCTGGTTGATGCCGACGGCCAGCGGGCCACTGCGGTGCAGCAGCCACTGCAAACCCAGCCGAGCCTGGCCCAGCCAGGAGTTCAGGTCGTCGTTGGTGGTGCGCTGCGTCGACTCGAAAATCAGGCGCACCTGCAAGTGGTCTTGCAGGTTTTCGCCCACACCAGGCGCGTGATGCAGCACCGGGATGCCCAGGTCTTGCAGCAGCGGCGAGGGGCCGATGCCTGAGAGCTGCAAGAGCTGCGGGGACTGGATGGCCCCGGCGCATAACAACACCTCGCCACGGCATCTGGCGCTGCGCTCGCTACCGCCCTGGCGCCAGCGCACGCCCACCGCGCGCTGGCCTTGCATCACCACGCCGGTGGCGTGCGCGCGAGTTTCCACACGAAGGTTGGCGCGCCGGCGTGCCGCGCGCAGGTAGCCCTTGGCCGCACTCCAGCGCAAGCCTCGGCGCGTGGTGAGCTGGTAGTAGCCGGCACCTTCTTGCGCAGCGGCGTTGAAGTCGCGTGTGCGCGGCACGCCGATCTCGCCCGCACCTTCGATGAAGGCTTCGATCAGCGGGTGTGTCGCGCCGATGTCCGACACCGCCTGTGGCCCGCTGCCGCCATGATGCGCGTCACCGCCGCGCTGATTCGCTTCGGACTTGATGAAGTAGGGCAGCACGTCGTCATAACCCCAGCCGGGGTTGCCCAGCGCGGCCCAGTGGTCGTAGTCCTCTCGCTGGCCGCGGATGTAGATCAAGCCGTTGATCGAGCTGGAGCCGCCGAGTGTTTTGCCACGTGGCCAGTAGATGCGCCGGCCGTGCATGCCGGCGTCGGGCTCGGTCTTGAAGCACCAGTTGACGCTGGGGTCCCACATCGTCTTGCCGTAGCCGATGGGCAGGTGGATCCACGGGCTGCGATCGGGTGGCCCAGCTTCGAGAAGCAGCACGCGCACGCCCGGGTCTTCGCTCAAGCGCGCTGCGAGCACACAACCTGCTGAGCCAGCACCCACCACGATGTAGTCAAACTCCTGCATGCAAAAAATGGAACGTATCGATCCGAATTCGGCGCATGCTACGCCGCAGGTTTTCTCAACACAATGCGTCTAGATGAAAGGTTTACCCGCATGCCCACTCGAAAAATGTCAGCGCCTGGCGGTGAGGAACTGGCGAGCACGGGCTCGTCCGCCGAGCGCAGCCTGCGCTTGTTGGCGCTGCTGGCCAACGAGGGCCGAGCGCTGGCGCTGGCCGAGCTCTCAGTCCGCCTGGGCCTGCCCAAAGTGACGGCGCATCGGCTGTGCACGCAGCTCTTGGACGCCGGCTTTTTGGCGCGTGATGTTGACGAGCGCTGCTACGCCGTGGGTCCGGCGCTGCGCCAGTTGGCGTTCGATACGCTGAACCACGGCGTCGTGCGTGGACTGCGCCACGAGGTGCTGGCGGCACTCGTGACTGAGGTCGGCGAGACCTGCAACTTCACCACGCTGGACGGCAGCCAGGTGCTCTACGTTGACCGCGTCGAAGCGCAGTGGCCGCTGCGCCTTTCACTCGACGTGGGCTCGCACGTGCCGCTTCACTGCACCGCCAGTGGCAAGCTCTTCCTGGCCGAGATGGCGCCAGAGGCGCGGGACGCCTTCATCAAGCACCTGCCGCTCACGCGCATGACGCGTCACACGCTGTGCAGCGCGCGTGCGCTCAAGCTCGAATGTGACGCCATCACCAAGGCCGGCTATGCCTGCGACCGCGAGGAGTTCATCGCCGGCTTGATCGCCGTGGCCGTGCCCGTGCGCAACGCCAATGGGCGTACCTGCGCGGCCGTGGCGGTGCACGCGCCTGCAGCACGTCTATCGCTGGCCAAGGCGCAGCGCAAGCTGCCCGCGCTGCGCGCGGCGGCGGCGCGATTGCAGGCTTTGCTTTAGCTCCCTCCTCCTTGCAGAGGGAGGGAGCGAGACACCGCGTGCTTCGAGCGTTAGTTAAGATGCGCCAGGTAATGCGCCAGATTGGCCAGATCAGCATCGCTCATGCCCACTACCGCACCCGACATGATGGTGTCGCGCCCCGGGCCGGGCTTGTCGCGGAACTCTTTCATCGCTTGCAACAAATAGGCCTCTTGCTGCCCGGCCAAGCGCGGCACCTGTTGCTGGCCGGCGTAGCTGGGCAAGTGGCAGGTGCCGCACAAGGCTTTGGCGGCGAGCTCGCCACCAGCCCTGGCTTTGGCAGGCTGCGTGGGCGGCCCCTGCGGGGCCAGCGTTTGCGCGGCGAAATAGACGGCCAAGGCGACGATCTCGTCGTCTTTGATGTCGCGCATCACGGCCGCCATGGACGGCACATCGCGCAGGCCTTCGCGGATCAACACCAACTGGTTCTCGATGAAGATTTTGGGCTGCGCGGCGAGCAGGGGCATGCCCGGCAGCGCCGCCTTGCCCTGCGCGCCGTGGCAGGCCGCGCAGGCCGCCAACGTGGCGGGCCTGGGCTGCGCTGCGGCTGCCGTGGCAGCCAACAGCGCCGTGCTCAGCAGCGCCCGTGCGGCGCCGCTTCGCCACTCACCGGGCATAGCTGATGCGGTAGATCGCGCCGAGCTGTTCGTCCGAGATCAACAGCGAGCCGTCGGCCAGCTGCAAGAAGTACGTGGGCCGGCCGCTGAAGCTGTTGTCCTGCGGGTTCATGAATCCGGTCATGAAGGGCGTGAGTGCCGCGTTCTTGCCGTCGGCGTCGGACTTCACGGTGACCACGTCGTAGCCGAACTTTTGCGTGCGGTTCCACGAGCCCTTGCGCGCCACAAAGAGCATGTTGCGGTACTCGGCCGGGAACATGCTGCCGGTGTAGAAGTGCGCGCCCATCACCGCGGCGTGCGGGCCCATGGTCAGCACCGGCAGCTGCACGTTGTCGCAGGGCCGGTCGCGCTTGATGTCGCGGTCGGCCACGCCGTTGGCATGGCAGTAGGGGAAGCCGAAGTTGCCACCCGGGCGGGCGATGCGGTTGAGCTCGTCTTCCGGGCCGTCGTCACCCATCCAGTCGCGGCCATGGTCGGTGAACCACATCTCCTGGGTTTGTGGGTGCCAGGCAAAGCCCACCGAGTTGCGCACGCCACGCGCGATGACCTCCATGCCCGAACCGTCAGCGTTATAACGACGTATCTGAGCGTACTCATCGCCGGGCACGCAGATGTTGCACGGGGCGCCAAAAGGCACGTAGAGCTTGTTGTCCGGGCCGAAGGCGATGTATTTCCAGTTGTGGTGTTGCTCTTTGGGCAGCTTGAAGGCAGCCGTCATGTCCACCGGCGCGACGCCGGGGTTGGCTTCGATGCCGTCATAGCGCAGCACCTTGTCGATGGCCATCACGTAAAGCGAGCCGTTCTTGAAGGCTACGCCTGAGGGTTGCACGAGCTTGTCGACCACGATGCGGCTGGTGCGAGCGCTGCCGCTGTCGGTGAGCTCATACACACGGCCCAGGCCGCGTGTGCCGATGTAGATCTTGCCGTTGTCACCACGCGCCATGGCGCGTGCGCCGGGCATGCCGGTGGCCCAGATTTCGGCCCTGAAGCCGGGCGGGAGCTTGAAGCTGCCGAGGGGGATCTCACTGGCCGGCGTGACGGTGAGCTTGCCGGCCACCGGCGCCAATGTGGATGTGGCTTGCGCGGGCAAGCGGCCTTGCTGCCAGGCCGGTGGCGCGGCAGCAGGCGCAGCTGCGGGTGCCGTGGCAACAGGCGCAACAGGGGCCATCGACTGGCAGGCTGCCAGCGAAAGGACGCTAAGACTCAAAGCAAGGGTTCTCAACATGGTGTCTCCGTTAGAAAGGTGCGGCGCAGGTGACCGCAATGTCACCGTACGGCCACGCAACGCTGGCTCGTTATTCAAAGGGTGGGACGCTGCAGGGTGCGGGCGGTGGCCTGCTTGCCCGGCTGCACGTGTCTGCCGATTGACAGGGTGCGACAGCGAGACGCCAATATCTGAATTCCGCCAATCCTTGTCAATCGACGAGAACCCACCGACGCGAACCCGGCACGCCGTGAACAACCCAAGCAGTGGAAACAAGGCCGCGAACGCGGCCGTCAGTGCACCTGTCAGCGTCGGCGCCTTGCGCGACTTCATCGCCCGCGCGCTTCATGCCGCAGGCATGCCCGCCGCCGACGCCAACACCTGTGCCACGCTGATGGCTGAGGCCGAACAACAAGGCTCCGACGGCCACGGCGCCATCCGCCTGGCGCCTTACCTCAAGCGCATCCAGGCTGGCGGCATCAACTTGCACCCCAACATTCGCGTGGTCGAAGAACGCGCCGCCACGGCCTTGATCGACGGCGACAACGCCATGGGCCAGCTGGTCATGACGCGGGCATGCGAGCTCGCCGCCGAGAAGGCGCGCGTGGCCGGCATCGGCTGGGTGGGCGCGCGCCTCAGCAACCACGCGGGGCCGGCCTCAGTCTACGCACGTAAAGCGTTAGCACAGGACATGATCGGCCTGTATTTCGCGGTGGGCAACGCCAACCACTTGCCGCCCTGGGGCGGCTTGGAGATGTTGCTGTCGACCAACCCCATCGCCGTGGCCGTGCCCACGCTCAACGAGGTGCCGGTGCTGCTGGACATGGCCACCACGGTGGCGGCCTACGGCAAGGTCAAGGCCAAGGCGCAGCGCGGCGAGCTCATGCCCGAAGGCTGGATGATCGACCGCGAAGGCAAGCCGCTGCTCGACCCCACACGCGCCAGCGAAGGCTTCTTGCTGCCCATCGGCGGCTATAAGGGTTATGGCCTGTCGCTCATCGTCGGCTTGCTGGCCGGCAGCCTGAACGGCGCGGCAATGGGCCGCGAGGTGATCGACTTCAACGCCGATTTCAAAAGCACCACCAACACCGGCCAGGCCATCGTCATGATCGACCTCAAAGCCTTCGGTGACGTCTCTGCCTTCAAGCAGCGTGTCGACGTGGTGGTGCGCGATTTGCGCAGCAGCCAGCGTATGCCCGGCGTCGAGCGCATCTGGCTGCCGGGCGAGCAAAGCGACGTCAAACGAAAGGCTGCGGCGCGCGACGGGCTGGTGCTTCCAGCCTCACTGCGCAAGACGCTGGACGAGGTGGCGCAACAACTCAACATCACGCCCCTGGGCGAGGAAAACACATGAAACTAACGACATGGATAAGCGCCATGGCGCTATGCCTGCCACTCGCGGTGCAAATGCAAGCACAGGCCCAAAGCAGCTACCCGAACAAGCCCATCCGCATGATCGTGCCGCTGGCCGCAGGCAGCGCGGTCGACGTGGCCGCACGCATCGTGGCGCAGAAGATGGGCGCCAACATGGGCCAGGCGATCGTGGTCGAGAACATCGTGGGCGCGGCGGGCATCGTCGGCGCCGACCGCGTGGCGAAGGCGGCCCCCGACGGCTACACGATTGGCGGCTTCAACGACAGCATCATGACCATGGTGCCCGCGCTGCAAGCCAAGATGCCCTGGGACATCGTGCGCGACTTCGCGCCGGTGTCGCTGGTGGCCACGGTGGAGTGGGGCCTGGTGGCCCACCCAGGCGCGCCCTACAACACGGCCGCCGGTTTGATCCAGGCCGCACGCGCCGCGCCCGACAAGATCGACTACGGCTCGGGCGGCATCGGCAGCCCGCAGCACATCGCCATGGCGCTCTTCGCCAACGAGGCTGGCGTGCAGCTCAACCACGTGCCCTACAAAGGCGCCACGCAAGCCGGCATCGGCGTGGCGGGCGGCGAGGTGGCGGTGGCCTTCCAGGGCCTGGCCACCGTCAACGGCCTGATCAAAGCGCAGCGCGTCAAGCTCATGGCGGTAAGCACGCCCAGGCGGCTGCCGCAGTACCCTGATGCGCCCACGGTCAGCGAGTCGGGCCTGGCCGGCTTCGAATTCAACTCCTGGTTTGCCATGCTCGCACCCGCCGGCACACCGGCCGACATCGTGGCGCGGCTGCATGCTGAGGTGACCAAGGCACTGGCCGACGCGCAAGTGCGCGAGCAGTTAAGCGCCCAGGGTTTGACGCCACGCGGCTTGAGCCCCGACGAACTGGGCAGTGCCACCAAGGCGCAGCTCGCCAAATACGCGGCCTTGATCAAGAAGGCCGGCATCAAGGCCGAGTGAGTTTGACGTCATGTCAACACACCTTCAACGTTAGTCGTTCCACCACCCCAAGGAGACTGAGATGAGCTGGTTATCCCCCGACGACATGAAGCAGCTGTCGTCTGCCGAGTCGGCGTTCGCCTCACCCATCCCGGTGCGCCCGGTGTCGTCCGACGAATTCATGCCGGCCCCGCAGTCGCCGCGCCAAGCACTTTTTGAGAAGCGCGTGAAGGCCATCGGCGGCGAACTCGCCAAGAAGCAAGGCCTGAGCCGGCGCAAGTTTTTCCAAACGCCCGCCGGCATGGCCGCAGCCTTCATGGCGATGAACGAAACCTTCGGCACGCTCTTTGGCGTGCACGAGGCCGAGGCGCAAACGCCCGAGCGCGCCAACGAGCGCGCGAAGGCGCTCTCGGGCCAGTTCATCATGGACATGCACACCCACTTCCTGCGCCCGGGCACACGCATCATGGGTTTCGTGGCGCAACGCAACGCTGTGGGCAAAGCCGGCTGGAACCCGTCGCTGGCGGCCAAAGAGCAGACCATCGACGACTTGATGTTCCAGAACTACATCAAGGAGATCTACCTCGACAGCGACACCAAAGTCGCCTGCATCAGCGGCGCGCCGTCCGAGATCCCCGAAGACTGGTTCCTGACCAACAAGATGAAGGCCGACGCGCGTGCACAGGTCAACGCCATTGCCGGCACGCGGCGCATGTTCAGCCACGCCATCTTCACGCCGGGCTACGACGGCTGGCTTGACGCGATCGACCGCGACATCGAAGTGCACAAGCCCGATTCGATGAAGGGCTACACCATCGGCGACAACAGCCACAAGGATCTGAGCAAACACCCCTGGCATCTGGACGACGAGAAGCTGGTCTACCCCGCCTACGCCAAGTTCCTGAAGGCCGGCATCAAGAACGTCTGCGTGCACAAAGGCTTGTTCCCCGAGTCGGTGGCGCAGCGCTTCCCGCACCTGCTGCCGTACTGCGATGTGCGTGACGTGGCCAAGGCCGCCAAAGACTGGCCGCAACTCAACTTCATCGTCTACCACGGTGGCTACCGCTACGCCGGTGG
>JANMMH010000526.1:0-1960 GCA_031373055.1 Rubrivivax sp.
GCCAGTGCGTTGATCTCGTGCGGCAGGGTGAACAC
Source organism: Rubrivivax sp. (assembly GCA_031373055.1). GTDB lineage: Bacteria > Pseudomonadota > Gammaproteobacteria > Burkholderiales > Burkholderiaceae_C > Rubrivivax. The sequence continues at coordinate 36 of JANMMH010000526.1, forward strand.
CAGGTGGCAGTAGGGCACGTCGAGCAACTCGGCCAGGCGCGCCGCGCGCCAGGCCTCGCGGGCGCGGCTCTGGCACTGCGGGCAGTGGCGATTCCTGCAGGAGTGCCAGCGCCACTGCTCGGCTGCGCAACCGTCGCAGCGCAGGCGCACGCCGCCCAGGGCCGGCGTGCGGCAGGCAACGATGGCGCGCCAGGCCTGGGCCTGGGCCGTGCTCCGGCCGTGCGTGCGCAGGTACTCGGGCCCGAAGTGCCGCAGCACCTGGGCCAGCGTGTTGGCCACACTGGCTCAGTGCAAGCTCGTCGCAGGCGGCGCCGCTGGCAGTGCGGCCAGCAAGTTCAAGGGCTGGCGCCGCGCACCGTCGGGCACGTCCGGGCGGGCCAGGTGCAGGTAGCGCGTGGTGGTGCTGACGTGGCTGTGGCCCAGCCATTGCTGCAAACTGTACAGATCGACGCCGGCTTCGAGCAGGTGGGTGGCGTAGCAGTGGCGCAGGGTGTGGATGCCGCCGCGCTTGGTGATGCCGGCGTGGGCGCAGGCTGCGCGGTACCAGCGCTGGGCCGAGGTCACGTCCAGCGCTTGCGAGCTGTCGCGCGCGGCGCAAAACAGCCAGTCGCGGCAGCGTGCGAGCAGCCACCACGCGCGCAACTGCTCGAGCACATCGGGGGCCAGTGGCATGTAGCGGTCCTTGGCGCCCTTGCCTTGCACCACTCGGATGCACAGGCGGTCGGCGTGGCTGTCGATGTCGGCCACGCGCAGGTGGCACAGCTCGGACAGACGCAGCCCGGTGCCGTAGGCCAGCATGAAGAAGGTGCGGCTCTTGGCGTGCCGCGCCACGCCAAGCAAGCGGGCGATCTCGTCGCGCGAGAGGATCTCGGGCAGGCGCTGGGGTGCCGGCGCGAGCGGGATCTGAAACGCGTGGCCGTCCAGGCCGAGCACGCTGGCGTACAGGAAGCGAAATGCGCAGCCGTACTGGTTGACGCTGGAGCGCGAGAGCCTGCGCTCGCGCAGCAGGTGCAGCAAGTAGCGCTGCACGTCGTCGGCCGTGAGGGTGTCCGGCGCTCGCCGGTAGTGCCGCGCCAGCCCGGCTACGGCACCGATGTAGGCCTCTTGCGTGCGCGCTGCCATGCCGCGCAGCACCAGCGCGTCGAGCATGCGTTGTCGAAGCGGGGTCATCACCGTTCTCCTCGATCAGCGCGGGCACATGCCCGCATCGATCAAGGTACGACCTTCGCCGCTTGGCCTTCTCGGCGAAGACCACCACCGCGTCAGCGGTTTAGTTCAACTACGCTTTAAGCGTCAGCTTTGACAAAGGCGGCGTGGGGGGTCGCAGCCGCTATGACCCCCCCCTCTATGTACGCTTGGTTAGCGGCGAAACCGTCATTCCGACATCCCGCTACAGCTACTCCGCAGACGGCGATGAGGTGTTAGATAGCAAAACTGGTCTCATTTGGCAGCGCTGTGCATTAGGGGCGGCCTGGACTGGCAGCAGTTGCACCTTTACCAACAGCACGTTCACGCATGAACAAGTCCTGTCTCTAGCGAAAGGCCAAGCGAACACCAGTGGCAAAGCTTGGCGGGTACCTAATGTAAAAGAGCTCAACAGCATCACTGATAAAAGTCGCGGACCCGCAGCCATTGATGGCACGGCGTTTCCGTCTACGTCAGCCAACTTGTTTTGGTCGTCTACGCCTTATTTGGACAATCTTCAAAATGCTTGGGCCATCAATTTTGCATACGGCAACGCGGACGCGGACCTCCGCAGCAGCGCCCATAGTGCGAGATTGGTCAGGACCGGTCCGTAGTTGACTGGTACGCGATGAAATTTACACACGCTACGCAGCCACGGCGGACAAGTCACATAGCCAAACCAAGCGCATCAGGCTTCACTGGCGCATCGGGCGCCTTGAACGACAAAGTCAAAATTCGAT
>JANMMH010000557.1:0-5919 GCA_031373055.1 Rubrivivax sp.
ATCATGGCCTGGAACGTGGTGATGACGGTGCGTGGCGCGCAGCCGGTGCATGCGCGCATCCCGGCACCGGCGGTTGTGGCGGGAGCCACGACATGAGCGGCCCCCACAAGCCTGAAGGCCACGAGCGCATCGAGACCAGCAACCTGCTCTTGATCGTGCTCATCCTCGTGACCATCGCCATCGGCGGCTTGGTCGAGATCGTGCCGCTGTACTTCCAGCGCTCGACCACACAGCCCGCTCCAGGACTGAAGCCCTACACGGCATTGCAGCTCGCCGGGCGCGACGTCTACGTGCGCGAGGGTTGCTACAACTGCCACTCGCAGATGATCCGCCCGCTGCAGGCCGAGACCCTTCGTTATGGCCGTTATTCAAGTGCTGGCGAATTCGTCTATGACCACCCCTTCCAGTGGGGCAGCAAACGCACCGGGCCGGATTTGCACCGCGTGGGCGGCAAGTACAGCGACGAGTGGCAACGCCTGCACCTGCTCAACCCGCGCGACCTGGTGCCCGAATCGAACATGCCCGCCTACCCGTGGTTGGAAACCGCGATGGTCGACCCCGCCGGCATGCCACCGCGCCTGCGCGCCATGCGTTTGCTGGGCGTGCCCTACAGCGACGCCGAGCTTGCCGACGCGGCGAAAAGTGTCGAAGGCAAAACTGAACTCGATGCCCTGGTCGCCTACTTGCAGGTGCTGGGCATCACGGCGCGTTGAGAGGAATGCCCCCGATGGACGTCAATACCCTGCGCATCACGATCACGCTGATAGGCCTGGTTCTCTTCCTGGGCGTGACGGTGTGGGCCTACAGCCGCCGACGCCGCGCGGCGTTTGCAGAAGCCGCGCAGCTGCCGTTTCTCGATTCACGCCCGGAAGGTGAGGGGCCACGATGAGCGACTTTGTGCATGGTGGCTGGTCGATCTTCGTGGCCGTGTTGACGGCGGTGTCGCTGCTCGCGTGCCTCGTGCTGCTGTGGGTGGCGAGCAAACGCAAGGTCATGAGCCAGGACAACACCACCGGCCATGTGTGGGATGAAGACTTGGTCGAGCTCAACAACCCGCTGCCGCGCTGGTGGGCCTGGCTCTTCATCATCACCGTCGTCTTTTCGGCGGTGTACCTGGTGCTCTATCCGGGCATGGGTTCCTTCCCCGGAACGCTGCAATGGACGAGCCTCAACGAGCACCAGAGCGACGTCGTCGAGGCGCGCGCCAGCATGCAAACGCAGTACGCCGGCTTTGCGGGCAAGAGCCCGGAAGCCTTGGCCAAAGACGCCAAGGCGATGGCCATTGGCGAGCGGCTCTTCGCCAACCACTGCGCCGGCTGCCACGGCGCCGACGCGCGCGGCAGCAAGGGCTTCCCCAACCTCACCGACGCCGACTGGCTATGGGGCGGCAGTATCGAGAAGATCACCGAGAGCATCGTGCAGGGGCGCAATGGCCAGATGCCTGCACTGGCTGCGGCCGTGGGCAGCAGCGAGGACTTGCGCAATCTCGCGCACTACGTGCTCAGCCTCTCGGGCAGCGCCCACAACAACGTGGCGGCACTCTTGGGCAAGCCCAAGTTCAGCACCTGCGCGGCATGCCATGGTGTGGACGGCCGCGGCAATCAAGCCCTTGGTGCCCCCAACCTGGCCGACAAAATCTGGTTGCACGGCTGGGGCGAGGCGGCCATCACTTCCATCGTTAGCAATGGCAAGACCAGCATGATGCCGGCGCAAGGGCAGACCTTGAGTCCGGAGCAAATCCAAGTGTTGGCCGCCTATGTATGGAGCCTGTCGAACACCCCACGCGGCAGCGCGCCCCCGTGACCCTGCCGACCTCGGCGCCAGCGGCGCCAGCAGCGCCCGCCGTCGACGACGCCGTGGTCTCGGTGGTGTCGATGTTCGTCAAAGAAGACAAGATCTACGCGCGCGCCGTCAGCGGCTGGTTTGCCTGGTGGCGCTGGGCGGCGGTGGCCATCACGCAGCTGGTGTTCTATGGGCTGCCCTGGCTGGAATGGAACGCGCGGCAAGCGGTGCTTTTCGACCTCTCGGCACGGCGTTTCTACATCTTCGGCCTGGTGCTGTACCCGCAAGATTTCATCTACCTCACCGCACTTTTGGTCATCGCCGCGTGGAGCCTGTTTCTCTTCACCACGGTGGCTGGCCGCGTCTGGTGCGGCTATGCCTGCCCGCAGACGGTGTACACCGAAATGTTCATGGCCATCGAGCGCTGGATCGAAGGCGACCGCATGGCGCGCTTGAAGCGCGACGGCGGCCCGTGGCGCTTTGACCGCTTGTGGCGAAGTGCGGCCAAACACGCAGCCTGGGGCGCCATTGCGCTGTGGACGGGCATCACCTTCGTCGGCTACTTCGCACCCATGCGTGAGCTCGTCGCCAACGTCGCAGGGTGGACGCTGTCGCCCTGGGAAGCCTTCTGGGTGCTCTTCTACGCGCTGGCCACCTACGGCAACGCCGGCTTCCTGCGCGAGCAGGTCTGCAAGTACATGTGCCCTTACGCGCGCTTCCAAAGCGCGATGTTCGACCGCGACACCTGGATCATCAGCTACGACCAGCTGCGAGGCGACCCACGCGGCACGCGCTCGCGCAAGGTCGACGCGCGCAGCCAGGGCCTCGGTGACTGCATCGATTGCTCCTTATGCGTGCAGGTCTGCCCCACCGGCATCGACATCCGCAATGGCTTGCAGTACGAATGCATAGGCTGCGCCGCATGCGACGACGTGTGCGACGGAGTGATGGACCAGATGCAGTACCCGCGCGGGCTCATCCGCTACGCCACACAAAACGGCATGGACGGCCGCTGGAGCCGCGCGCGCATGTTGCGCACGGTGTTGCGCCCGCGCGTGCTGGTCTACACCGCTATCCTGTGGGCGGCCATCGCGCTGCTGGCGGGCAGCCTGTACTGGCGCGCGCCGTTTCGTGTGGATGTCGTGCGCGACCGCGCCGCACTGGCGCGCCTGGTGGACGGTGGCGATATTGAAAACGTCTACCGCTTGCAGCTCATGAACGCGACCGAAAGCGTGCAGCGCTACGACATCACCGTCGACGGTGGGCCCAGCATGGACGGCTTGCGCGTCATGGCGCAGCCGGGCCCGATCGAACTGCAAGGCACGCAGGCGCGTTGGGTCACGCTGGTGGTGCGCTTGCCAGCTGATCGCGCGGCCGAAGTTCGGCCCGGCGCGCACCCGGTGCACTTTCAGATCGAGCGGCTGCCTTCGCCGCAAGAGGCCGCGCCGGCGCGCGTGCGCGAAGCCTCCAGCTTCATCGTGCCTCGGTGACATCACTTCAGGAGTTAGCAGCATGGCACCTACCCCTCAGCACGCCGATGTCAGCACGCCCTGGTGGCGCGTCGGTATGGTCTGGCTCACGCTCAGTGGGCCGGCGGTCGTGGTGGTGGCGGCGGTGGTCACTGCGGTCATCGCCTTTCGTGGTGCCGACCCCGAGGTCGACAAGACGGCGCTGCCCGCCCTCAAGTCCGCGACGCAAGGCGCCGACCCGCTAACGCCCGCCGTGTGGGCACGCAACCATGCGGCTACCGCCACCGCCACCACCACCGCACGCAAGGCCGAGGCGGGCGCACCATGAGCCAGCGCCTGCGCCACCTCGTCAGCCTGCTCTGGCCGGCCTTCGTCGGCGCCGGTGTGGTGCAGGCATTGGTCTTCGCGCAGGTGGACCCTGAGAGCCTGCACGGCCTCACGGACGGACCGCTGAAGCTCACGCCGCTGGCCGTGCAGTCGCTGGCCTTCTTCGCGTTTTGGGCCATCGTGGCGGGCAGTGCTGCGGTGACGCGCTGGCTTGACCGGGAGACATCATGACCACCCTGCTCAGCGACGAGCTGCTGCGTGAGCTCGACACACCCGGACCGCGCTACACCTCCTACCCCACGGCCGACCGCTTCACGGAAGCCTTCGGCGCGACGGACTACGCACGCGCACTCGCACAGCGCGCGCAGGCCTTCACAGCGGGTCGTGCGCCGCCGCTGTCGCTGTACGTGCACCTGCCGTTTTGCGCCTCGGTGTGCTACTTCTGCGCCTGCAACAAGATCGTCACGCGCCAGCACGGGCGTGTCACGCAATACCTGGTGGCGTTGGAGCGCGAGCTCGACTTGCACCTCGCGGTACTTGGGCCAGGGCAGACGCTGTCGCAGCTGCATCTCGGTGGCGGCTCGCCGACGTTTCTTGACGACGCGGAATTGGCGCAGTTGCTGCACATGATCGGCACGCGTTTCGCTATCGCCCCGACGGCCGAGGTGGCCATCGAAGTCGACCCGCGCACGGTCGACCGCGCGCGCCTTCGCCACCTCGCCGCGCTGGGTTTCAAGCGCATCAGTTTCGGTGTGCAGGACGTCGACCCGGTGGTGCAGCAGGCGGTGCACCGCATCCAGCCCATCGAGCTCGTGCAGGAGCTCTTGGACGAGGCACGCCAGCTCGGCATCGCCTCGGTCAACGTCGATCTGATCTACGGGTTGCCCAGGCAAACACCCGAGAGCTTCGAGCGCACCATGACCAGTGTCTCGGCCTTGCGCCCCGACCGCATCGCGCTCTACGCCTACGCGCACCTGCCCACGCGCTTCAAGCCCCAGCGGCGCATTCTCGCCAGCGACCTACCCAGCGCCGAGCAACGTGTCCGCATGCTGGGCCAGGCCATCCAGACGCTGGGTGAGGCGGGCTATGTGTACGTCGGCATGGACCATTTCGCCCTGCCCGGGGACGAGCTCGCGGTGGCCAAACGCGAAGGGCGTTTGCACCGCAACTTCCAGGGCTACAGCACCCAACCCGAGGCCGACCTGATGGCCATCGGCGTCTCGGCTATCGGCCGCATCGGCGCGACCTACAGTCAGAATAACAAGGAACTGGAGGGTTATGAAGCGGCCATGCTGGAAGGCCGCTTCGCGGTGACGCGCGGGCTGGCTCTGCGCGCGGACGACCTGGCGCGGCGCGACATCATCATGGCCTTGATGTGCCAGGGCAGGGTGGACATCGCGGCCATGGAGCGCGCCCATGGCTTGCACTTCAAGGACGACTTCGCCAACGAGCTGGAGACCTTGGCGCCGATGGCCGAGCAAGGCCTGGTGCAACTCGACGGCCACAGCATCACGCTCACCACGCTGGGCTGGTACTTTGTGCGCAAGCTTGCCAGCGTCTTCAACCACGCGCTGCAAGGCGACGCTCGGCGCGACGTCTACTCGCGCATGGGCTGACCACGATGCACGACCTGGCGCTGGTCATGGCAGCCCTGCTGCTCGGCGCGGCAGGCACGCCGCACTGCCTGGCCATGTGTTCGCTGGCCTGTGACGCGGCCTGCCGCAAAGCTTCACCCACGGCCGCGCCGACGCTGGTCTTTCACGTCGCGCGTGTGCTCAGCTATGCGGCCGCCGGCGCCGTCTTTGCATCGGGCGCGTTGATGCTCGGCAACCTGGCGGGCTGGTCGAGCGCGCTGCGCCCGCTGTGGACGCTGGCGCATGTCGCCGCACTCATGCTGGGCCTGTGGATGCTGTGGCGCGGCACCGCGCTGGTGGGGCTGCCATGGGCACGCGCGAGCAACGTGCAGATGGTGACTCAGACGGTGATGCTGCCCGTGTCACAGCGCAAACCCGGCGTGGCCAGCCTCAGCCGACAGACACTGCGGCCGGCCTTGCTCGGGCTGGCTTGGGTGGCCATGCCTTGCGGCTTGTTGCAGACCGCGCTGCTCATAGCGGCACTCGCCAACACGCCGAGCGGCGGCGCGCTCGTGATGGCAGGCTTTGCCACGGTCACCGGCGCCGGCATGCTGGCGGCGGTCCCGCTGCTGCGCCACTGGGTCCAACGAATCGGCCCACGCTGGCAAAGCCTGCCGGTGCGCTTGGCCGGCCTGGTGGTCGCGGCGGCTGCGGCCTGGTCTTTGCTGCAAGCTGCGGTGAACGCTGGCTACTGCCAGATTTGAGCG
>JANMMH010000602.1:0-12674 GCA_031373055.1 Rubrivivax sp.
GTGCAGCTGGTGGCCACCACCGACCGCGCGGCGGTAGGCCGTTTGATCACCATGCCCGAGTACGTCGACGTCATCATCCCGCGCGGCGGCAAGGGCTTGATCGAGCGCATCAGCACCGAGGCACGCGTGCCCGTCATCAAGCACCTGGACGGCAACTGTCATGTCTACGTCGATGCCGAGGTGGACATTGAGCTTGCGCTGCGCGTCACCGACAACGCCAAGACGCAGAAGTACAGCCCCTGCAACGCGGCGGAGTCGCTGCTGGTGCATGCGGGCGTGGCGGGCGCTTTCCTGCCACGCATCGGCGCGATCTTTGCCGCCAAAGGTGTGGAGATGCGCTGCGACGCGACCGCACTGGCGCTGCTGTCTGACGTGCCGGGTCTGCACGCCGTACCCGCAAGCGACGCCGACTGGGGCGAGGAGTACCTGGCGCCCGTCATCAGCGTGGCCGTGGTGGACAGTCTTGACGCCGCGATGCGCCACATCAACCGCCACGGCTCGCACCACACCGACGCCATCCTCAGCACGAACCACGTCAGTGCCATGCGTTTTTTGCGCGAGGTCGACTCGGCCAGTGTGATGGTGAATACGAGCACACGTTTCGCCGACGGCTTTGAGTACGGCCTGGGTGCCGAGATCGGCATCTCGACCGACAAATTCCACGCCCGCGGCCCGGTCGGGCTGGAAGGGCTCACCTCGCTGAAATGGGTGGTGCTGGGGCAGGGCGAGGTGCGCGAGTGATCGCACGCCTGCGCGCATGACGGCAAGCGCGCGCTGCTGAATGGACCGCGCTCAGATCGCGGCCCTGGTGCTCGCTGCTGTCATCGTCTTTTGGATGTTAGGCGCCTACAACCGGTTGATCGGCCTGCGCAACAGCATCAACGCCGCGTTCGTACAGCTCGACGAAGCCATGGCCCAGCGCAGCCAAGCGGCACTGGCGCTGGCGGCGCCACTGCGCGCAAACTTGCCCAACGAAGAAGTCGCGCTCGACGCCTTGCTGAGCGCTGCAACGCTGCTGCAGCAGGCCGTTGGGGCGATGAAGCTGCGGCCCGCTTCGGCCGCGAATGCACAGGCCCTGAGCAACGCGACGACGGACTTCAACGCGGCGGCCAGCCGCGTGCGCGTGCTGGCCGAGCAACCCTCGGCGTGGCGCCCCGATGTGGCGGTCCCGGTGGCGCAGCTCTTGGCGGCGTGGCACGACGCCGAAGCGCGCATTGCCTTCACGCGCCAGCACTTCAACCAAACGGTGGTGGGCTACAACGAGGCTGCGGACCAGTTCCCCACGCGCCTGGTGGCCAGGGCCTGCGGCCTGCCGCCTGCGGGTTTGATCTGACCAGGTGCCAGGCCTCCGCTGCTCCACAATTGCCGGACGACACCGGCTGCGCCTACCCGAGGAGACCCACATGTTTCGAACGCTGATGCTCACCACCGCGCTCACGATGGCGTCGCCATGGGCGCTTTCTCAGGACATCCACCTGGCACGCAATCTCGCGGCGACTTGCGCCAACTGCCACGGCACCAACGGCCGCGTGCAGGGCAGTGATGTGAAGGCGCTGGCAGGGCTGCCGGCTGCGCGCATCACGGCTGCGATGTCCGACTTCAAGAGCGGCGCGGTGCCCGCGTCGATCATGCATCAGATCGCCAAGGGCTACAGCGACGAGCAGGTTCGGCTCATCGCGGGCTACTTCGCTGCGCAGCAGCCAGGCAAGTAAGGAGCCGACCATGACGACCCACATTTCGAACTTCTCGCGTCGCCAACTTTTGGGCGTTAGCAGCGCGCTCGCCGGCCTATCGCTGGCTGGCTGTGCCAGCACCAGTTCTGGCCCATCGCTGGGCCGCGTGGTGGTCATTGGCGGCGGCTTCGGCGGTGCCACAGCGGCGCGCTACCTCAAGATGTGGGGCGGCAACATCGACGTGACACTCGTCGAGCGCAACGCCAATTTCATCTCCTGCCCGATCTCCAACCTGGTGCTGGGTGGGCACACGCAGATGGCCAACATCACGCGCGGCTACGACGGCCTGCGCGCCATGGGCGTGCGTGTTGTGCAAGGCGACGTGACCGCCATCGACGCGGCGGGCAAGAAGCTGCGCCTGGCGGGAGGCACGGAGCTCGCCTACGACCGCCTGGTGGTCTCACCCGGTATCGACTTCATGAACGATCAAATCGGTGGTCTTTCGAGCCCCGCCGCGCAGGCCAAGATCTTGCACAGCTGGAAGGCCGGCCCGCAGACGGTGAGCCTGCGCCAGCAGCTGCAAGCCATGCCCGATGGTGGTGTCTACGCGCTGGCCATCCCGAAGGCGCCCTACCGCTGCCCGCCCGGGCCCTACGAGCGCGCTTGCATGGTGGCCAGCTACTTCAAGGCCCACAAGCCGCGCAGCAAGGTGCTGGTGCTGGACGCCAACCCCGAGATCACCTCGAAGAAGGGCCTGTTCGAGAAGGCCTTCAAAGACCACTACAGCGGCATCATCGAATACAAGGCCAACGCCGAACTCAAGGAAGTGGACGCTGCCAACAACGTGGCCAAGCTCGATTTTGAGAACGTCAAGGCCGATGTGCTCAACGTCATCCCGCCCCAGCGCGCGGGCGATATTGCGCGCAGCAGTGGCCTGGTTACCGACAACAACCGCTGGGTCGGCGTGAACTGGCTAACGATGGAGTCGACCGCCGTGCCGGGCGTGCATGTGCTGGGCGACGCCACCTTCCCCGGCCCAGCCATGCCCAAGTCGGGCCATATGGCTAACCAGCACGCCAAGGTGGCGGCGGCGGCCATCATCCAGTTGCTGAAGGGTGAGGCGGTGAGCGCCACGCCGGTGGTGATGAATACCTGCTACAGCTTCGTCACCGCCAGTGATGTTGTCCACGTCGCCTCGGTGCACCAGTACGACGCGGCCGACAAGACCTTCAAAACGGTGCCCGGCTCGGGCGGTGTTTCGGCCGCCGCGAGCCAGCTTGAAGGGCGCTATGCGATGTCGTGGGCGCAGAACATTTGGGCCGACATGCTGGCGTAACGCGGCGGCGTTACGGTTGGCAGGCGACCGACGCCGTGGCCACGATTTCTGCAAAGAGCGCCATCGAAACCTTGCCCGACACCGTGAACGGGTCGAGCTGGCCCGTCTCGGAATAACGCAGCAAGAGAGCGGGGTTGAGCCGGGCCATGTCGGCCTGGCCCATCGACCAGCTTGAGAAGCGGCGCTCTTCAATTTCTTCGTAGCTCAAGAGCTCCACTTGCGAGTGGCGCGCATCGGTGGCGATGCGGTTGTAGAGCCGGTTGACGGCGCTGCGCCCGCCTTCGAGCACCTGCAAGAAGATGCCATGCGAAAAGCAAAGCACGCCGGTGATACCCAGCTCAGGGTTGGCCGCGCGTGAGCGGCGCAGGATGGCGCCAAGCGCCTCGTGGTCCAGGGTGGTGGCGGCGCGGCTGGCGTACATCAGTCGAACAAGCATGGTGGGCCTCGTGTTAGCTGTGTCAGGTGTTCTTGCGCGGTAGCAGCGAGAGGAACTCACGGCGCAGGTTGGCGTCTTTGAGGAAGGCACCGCGCATGACGCTGTTGGTCATCGCCGACTGGTTGTCTTTGACGCCGCGCCAATGCATGCAAAAGTGGTCGGCCTCCATCACGATGGCCAGGCCGTCGGGGCGCACGCGCTGCTGCAGCTCGTTGGCAAGCATGGTCACGGCCTCTTCCTGAATCTGCGGGCGGCTCATGATCCAGTCGCAAATGCGCGAGTACTTCGACAGGCCGATGAGGTTGGAGTGCTCGTTGGGCAAGAGGCCGATCCAGACCTTGCCGATGATCGGGCACAGGTGGTGCGAACACGCGCTGCGCACGGTGATGGGGCCAACGATCATCAGCTCGTTCAAGCGTTCGGCGTTGGGGAACTCGGTCACTGCGGGTATCGGGTAGTAGCGGCCACGGAAGACTTCTTCGACAAACATCTTGGCCACGCGCTTGGCCGTGTCATGCGTGTTGTGGTCACTCTCCGTGTCGATCACCAGGGCTTGCAGCACCTCGTGCATCTTGGCTTGCACCTCGGCGCGCAGCTCCAGCAATTCGCCTTCGCGCACATGGGCGGAGATGTTGTCGTTGGCGTGGAAGCGACAGTCGGCGGCCAGCAGCCGATAGCGAATGCGCTCGGAGGCGGACAGCACTGCGAGCTCGTCTTCGCTGCGAAAGAGTCGCGCGCTGGTTGATGTGGAAAGAGCGGTCGAAGTGGTCATGCGCAGGTCTGCTCAAGCGTGGAGCGAGCATTGTGCGCCGTCGGCTTGGGGGCTGCGACTAGACTGCTCCGATGACCACACCGGGTGCCTCCTTACCGCTTGCGCGGCTCTTGCCGTGGGTGGCCGACACGACCCAGGCGGTGATGGCCGGGCGCTCACTCAATGAGGTCTTGCCCAAGCTGCCGGCTGACGCCCGACCGGCCGTGCAGGCACTGAGTTTTCACGCGCTGCGCTGGTGGGGCGGCGCGCACGAGGTGCGTGTGGCGCTGGCGCCGAAAACTCCACCACCCTTCGTTGATGCGCTGCTCACCACCGCGCTGGCGCTGGCCTGGCCGGGCTCGAATCCGCCATACGCCGAGCACACGCTGGTCGACCAGGCCGTGGCCGCCGCGCGACAGCGCGTGCCTGCGGCCGCTGCCTTCGTCAACGCTGTGCTGCGCCGTTTTTTGCGTGAGCAAGAGGCGCTGTGCGCGGCCGCGCGCAAGTCTCCTGTGGGCGCGTTCAACCACCCGCTGTGGTGGATCGAGCGCATCAAACAAGACTGGCCGCAGCACTGGCAGGCCTTGCTGATGCAGGCCAATGAACACCCGCCGATGACGCTGCGCGTGAACGCACGCCGTGGCACGGGTGCGGCCTATGTGCAGCGCTTGGCGGCGCAGGGGCGCGCGGCCACGCTGCTGGGTGATGTTGACCTGGGCGGGCAGGCGCTGACGCTGACGCAGCCCTGCCCGGTGACGCAGTTGCCGGGTTTCGATGAGGGCGAGGTTTCGGTGCAAGACGCGGCGGCACAGCGTGCCGCGAGTCTCGTGCTCGGCGCCGGACTTGCAGTAGGCGCACGTGTACTTGACGCTTGTGCTGCGCCGGGCGGCAAGACGGCTCAACTGCTTGAGCGCGCAGACCTCGATTTGCTGGCGCTGGACGTGGACCCGCTGCGTTTACAGCGTGTACAAGAGACGCTCAACCGCTTGCAACTCAAGGCGCAACTCGCGGTGGGCGATGCGCGCGAGCCCGCACGTTGGTGGGACGGCAAACACTTTGACGCCATCTTGCTCGACGCACCGTGCACGGCTTCGGGCATCGTGCGCCGCCACCCCGACGTGCGCTGGCTGCGCCGCGCTGACGACGCCACCACGCTGGCGCAAACGCAGGCGCAGATGCTGCTCGCGCTGTGGCCTTTGCTCAAACCCGGTGGTGCCCTGGTCTATGCCACCTGCTCGCTCTTCAAGATGGAAGGCGAGCAGCGCATCGACGCCTTTTTGCAACGCCCCGAGGCCGCCGGCGCGGTGCGCGACCCGCGCGCGGGCGGACACCTGCTGCCCCTGCCCGACAATGCAGGCCAAGCCGACGCGGGCCGCGCCAGCTCGGGCCAGGACGGCTTTTTCTACGCCCGCCTCATCAAAACCGCCACACCGCTGCTGACCGACCACTGACGCCCGCATGCCCCTGCCTCACGTCCTAGAAATGCTGTTGAAGGGTTGCGTGGCCACGGCCTCGCTGTGCATGGTGATGCTGGGCACTGCGCTTGCTCAGGGCGTTGAGCTGTCGACCCTGAAGGCCAACCGCCAGGACGGAGTGTTGACGCTGGACTTCACCGCCCAAGTCAGCCTCACGCGTGCCGTTGAAGACGCTTTGCAGCGTGGCGTGCCGGTGTACTTTGTGGCGCAGGCTGAAGTCTTTCGCCCGCGCTGGTACTGGCGCGACCAGAGCGTGTCGCGCGTGGCGCGTTCCTGGCGTTTGGTGTTCCAGCCGCTAACGTCAACCTGGAGGGTGAGCCTGGGCGGCCTGAACCAGTCCTACGCCAGCCTGCCCGAAGCGCTGGTGGCGATCTCGCGCGTCAGCGGCTGGAAGCTCACCGAGCTGGCGCAGTTGGAGGGCGACAAGAGCGCCTACCTGGAGTTCAGCTACCGGCTGGACCATGCGCAGCTGCCCAGCCCCATGCAGATCGGCCTGGGTGGCCCGGCGGGCTGGACACTGGGTGTCGAGCGCAGCTTGCGGCTGGATTGAGCCGTGAACAACTCGACGCGCTGGGCCTGGACCGTAACGCTGGTGGCCGCCACGGGCGTGGTACTCGTGATGGCCTTCGTGCTGTCACTCACCAACGACGTTGACCTCGGTTTCGAACGGCACTTTGTCTGGCTCTTCTGGCTCAACGTCGCAGTGGCCGTGCTGCTTGCGTTGGTCATCGGCTTTGTGGCGCTGCGCCTCACGGTGCGCTTGCGCCTGCGCAAGTTCGGCAGCCGCTTGCTCATCCGCCTGGCGGGCATCTTCGCCATGGTGGGTTTGTTGCCCGGGCTCTTGATCTACACCGTCTCGTACCAGTTCGTGTCGCGCAGCATCGAGGTCTGGTTCGATGCCCGGGTGGCCGGCGCGCTGGACGCAGGGCTGGCACTCGGGCGCGGCACGCTCGAAGCGCTGCAAGTCGACCTTGGCGCCAAGACACGCCTGGCCGCCGAACGTCTGGCCGAGGGCCAGCAGCCCGTGGCCGCCTTGGCGCTCGAGCGCGTGCGCGAGCAGCTCGGTGCGGCCGAGGTCGCGTTGGTCAACAGCAGCGGCCAGATCATCGTGATGGCCGGCAGCTCGCGTGGCGCCATATCGCCCGAGCGGCCCACTGCCGCGATGCTGCGCCAGGCCAGATCGGCTGGCATGGCCAGCCAGATCGAGCGGCTGGACGAAGAGTCACTGGTGGCCACCGCCGAAGGCACGGCACGCGTGCGCGCCCTGGCGCGGGTGCCGCGGCGTGATCTCAGTTTGTCGGTCGGTGAAGACCAGTTTTTGATGGCCGTGCAGCCGCTGTCGCGTGCGCTCACGGTGAATGCGCTGGCGGTGCAGTCGGCCTACAGCGAATACCAGCAGCGCGCCTTGGGGCGCGACGGTTTGCGCCGCATGTACATCGGCACGCTGACGCTGGCGCTGGTGCTGGCGGTGTTTGGCGCGGTGCTGCTGGCCATTCTGTTGGGCAACCAGATCGCGCGGCCACTGCTGCTGCTGGCCGACGGTGTGCGCCAGGTGGCGGCTGGGGACCTGACCGACAAGCCAGTGTTTGCGTCGGCCGACGAGCTCGGCGGCCTGACCCGGTCGTTCGCCGACATGACGCGCCAGATGGCCGACGCGCGTGAACAGGTGCAGCGCGGCGTGACGCAACTCGACGGCGCACGCGGGCGTTTGCAGACCATTTTGGACACGCTCAGCGCCGGCGTTATTGTGTTTGACCGCGCCGGCGCCATCGACACCGTCAACCCGGGTGCCACGCGCATCCTGCGTCTGCCGCTGTCGGCGTGGCGCGGTCGCCGGCTCGACGAGATGCCCGAGCTCGCGGAGCTGGCTCACAGCATCGAGCAGCGCTTCGAGCTGCTGGCCAACAGCCCCGAGCCCGGCGAGCGTGACCACTGGCAAGAGTCCTTCGAATTCGTGCGCGGTGATGGCAACACGCTAACGCTGCTGGTACGCGGGGCGGCCCTGCCCGGCGAGGCGCGGCTGCTGGTTTTTGACGACATCAGCGAGGTCGTCTCGGCGCAACGCTCAGCGGCCTGGACCGAAGTTGCGCGGCGCTTGGCGCACGAGATCAAGAACCCGCTCACACCGATCCAACTCTCAGCCCAGCGCTTGCAACACAAGCTCGAAGCCAAGCTGGAAGCGGGCGACAAATCGCTGCTGCTACGCAGCGTGGCCACCATCGTCAACCAGGTGCAAGCCATGCAGGCCCTGGTCAACGAATTCCGCGACTACGCCCGTTTGCCGGCAGCACAAATGCGGCCGCTGGACCTCAATGCGCTGGTAGCCGACGTACTGGTGCTGTATGGCGAGAAGATCGAACAGGGCCAACTTGCAAGCCGCTTGACGCCGGGGCTGCCGGTCATCCAGGGCGACGCCACGCAGCTGCGCCAAGTCATCCACAACCTGGTGCAAAACGCACTCGACGCGGTGGGCGAGCGCAGCGACGGCGCTGCGACGGGCCATGTCGAAGTCAGCACGTCAGCGGCGTTAGGCGAAGGCGGCGAGCTGCGCGCGGTGCGCTTGACGATCGTCGACAATGGACCCGGGTTTGCGGAAA
This sequence comes from Rubrivivax sp., assembly GCA_031373055.1. Taxonomy (GTDB): domain Bacteria; phylum Pseudomonadota; class Gammaproteobacteria; order Burkholderiales; family Burkholderiaceae_C; genus Rubrivivax. The sequence continues at coordinate 8,269 of JANMMH010000602.1, forward strand.
AGGTGCTCAAGCGAGCGCTCGAGCCCTACGTCACGACCAAGGCCAAAGGCACGGGCCTGGGGCTGGCGGTGGTGAAGAAGATTGCCGACGAACACAACGCGCGACTGCGCATCGTCAACCTCACCGCCAAGGACGAACCCGAGGCGCCCGTGATCGGTGCAAGAGTTTCGCTATCATTTTCAACCTTCGCGTCTGCACAGCCCGCCGCTTCGGCGACGTCTGTTGCGCTCGGAGGCCCCGCACCGGCCGCCGGTGACGCAACGTAGGTGCACTGATCTCGAATGGCAACCATCCTCGTAGTAGACGACGAACTCGGCATCCGCGCCTTGCTGTCGGAGATCCTCAGCGACGAGGGGCACACGGTCGAGCTCGCCGAGAACGCTGCGCAGGCGCGCCAGGTGCGTGACGTGTTGCGCCCCGACCTGGTGTTGCTGGATATCTGGATGCCCGACGTTGACGGCATCACGCTCTTGAAAGAGTGGGGCGCGGCCAGCCAGTTGACGATGCCTGTGATCATGATGAGTGGCCACGGCACCATCGACACGGCGGTGGAAGCCACCAAGTTTGGCGCCATGGCCTTTCTTGAAAAACCCATTACCTTGCAGAAGCTTCTGCGTGCTGTGGAACAAGCGCTGGCCAAGCCAGTGCCGCGTGCGCCCATGCCAGCGCTTGGCGTGCTAAGCGATGGCTTGGCGGGCATCATCAGCGCGTCGGGCATGAGCACCAGCGCCGCCGAGCCGGTAGGCCTGAGCGGCCCGCAGTCGGTGCAGAGTTTCGACCTCGACCGCCCCTTGCGTGAAGCGCGCGATACCTTCGAGAAAAATTACTTCGAGTTCCACTTGGCCAAAGAAAACGGGTCGATGACACGCGTCGCCGAAAAGACCGGCCTGGAGCGCACCCATCTCTACCGCAAGCTCAAGCAACTCGGCGTCGACCTCACGCGCAACAAGCGTAGCGGCGGCTGACCCGCAGCCGCGACAACGCGGCTGGCTATAATCGCGAGCTCTTGGCCTGGTAGCTCAGTTGGTAGAGCAGCGGATTGAAAATCCGCGTGTCGGTGGTTCGATTCCGCCCCAGGCCACCAAGGAAATCAAGCACTTAGCCCAGCTCATAAGGTTGGGCTTTGTTGTTTCTAGGGCGCTTACAGACCTTTTACAGACTGAGGTACAGCGTTTCTGGCCTAGAAACGACGAACCCGGCGCAGCGGCCGGGCTCATGTCCGGGCAGGGTCAGCCCGTCAGCACGCCTCGGCACCCCCGTTCGTGGGGAGTACTTACGAGGTTGCCGCAGTTGCCATGACGCGGCTAGTGTTGCTGGAAAACTCAGGGACAGCACATGACGACATGGAAGGCAACATTCGGCGCGGTTGCGCTTGTGGCGGGCGCCTCCAATCGCGCATGGCGACGAGGCATGCTTGCCCTTCTCGTTCTCGCTAGTTCGGCAGCATCCGCAGACGTAGTGACGCTGACCGGCGCTGACTTGTATGCCCTTCGCGGGTCGAAGGTTTTCTTTCCAACGACGCCGCCAGTTCTCGACGGAACCTCTCTCGTATTCGGTCCAGACGGCAACAGCCTAAAGCTGATGGTCGTGCCCTTGATAGACGCTGGCACCTATGGCCCGACCGATACCGTATCCATCGCGTTGAGGCTGAGCATCACACGCTTGGTGTGCAGCAGCTGTGGTGTCGCGAGCTATGACTTCGACCCGAACTTCTTAATTTCAGATGGCACGCACTTGGTGGGTGCGTTGACTGCGGACAACGACAACGGGTCGGCTCTTGGCGCCAGCTTCGTTGATGCGGGAACGTCGGGGACTTCACGAGATTTGTCGGCCCCAGTGTTCACGGACGCGGGCTATCCAGACATTGGCACAGCGTTCGACGTCACATTGCTTTTCACAATTGCGCCGGGCGTGACTACAACCGAAATCACCTATTTTGGGAAGACCGGGAATGCGTCCGTATTCACTCGCGCCCTCAATCCAGCGGCTGGCCTCTCGTTCGTGTTTCTTCGGGACCTAGACGCGCACATAGGAGGCGAGCAGTACCAAATCAACAGTTTGACGATGCCAAACGCCGTGCCGGCGCCACAAACACTTGCTCTTGCATTGCTGGCCTTAGCCGGCCTAGCCGCAGCACGCCGTCGCAAGTCCTAAACCGGCCCGGACACTTCGCCTGATGATGGGTGTGATGATGGGTTTGCAATAACGCATCACGGTTTGCCATAGGTAATCATGGCGGATTGCGCCTCCGCCTTTGGTGTCGCCAGTGGCGGGCTTTGCCGGCGTCTGGTTTGATTACCAGCTTTGAAACAAAGAATCAAACGGGGAGAGTTTTGTCCGCGTGCGGGGGCAGGTGGGCATTGAACCGAAGAGTGCCAAAGACGCAAGGTGCCCCCTTGTCAGCGCGCCGCATCAGTCTGCCGCACCAGACTTTCGACACCCCCCCTTGCCTCGCGCGCGCACGACGCCCAGCGCGTTTCTTCGGTTAGCGCTGAAGCCGAAGGACACGGACGGTCACAGGCTACATGCTGCAAACATTTGGCGCCCGCCCTACCGCTGCTCCCGCAGCATCGCATTCAGCTCTTTGCGCAGCGCGCGGAATCCAGCGACGAACCCGCCCTTGAAAGCATTGCGCGATGCCTTGGACTTACCGGCTGGCGTCACCGGCCCCGTCGATTGCTCCCACGGTCGCCATGACTGAATCAGCGCGGCTTGCCGTGCTCGGCGCTCGGATGTCCAGGCAGTTGCCATGCGGCGCCTCCAATAGTTCGTTCGGCCGGTCCTGAATTGTTGCCGTGCGCGAAGCCTGCGGCGCGGTCATCACGCCGTTGTTGACCTGCTGCGGCCCGGTGGTCAGGTTGGCTTGCTTGGCGAACATCACCGTCTTGGGCATGCGCAACTCGGCCAGCGCTGTGATGGCTTGCCTGCTGCCCGTGGCGCACTTCAGCGCCAGCGCCGTCATCATCTGCATGTGCGCCGCCATGTCCATCTGCCTTGAGCTCAAGGCCAGGTCCGTGAACATCGCCTGCAACGCTGTGGCTTGCGACAACAGCATGCGCTCAAGGTCGCTGAAGTCGTCAGCGGCCACGCGCTTGCCAATAGCTTGGGCGGCATCGTTCAGCGCGGTAAGGTTGCTGCCGTTGTTGACGTAGCTCAGATACCCCTGCACCACGGCCGCGCCGCATTGCCCGCCCATCATGGCGAGCGCGGTTTGCTTGTCGGCCTCGGCTTTGTCGGCCGCGTCTTGGGCGGTCGGCTTGGTGGCTTGCGTGGCCTTGGCGGCGCTTCTCTTGGTCTTCATGTCGTCTACCTCAAGGGTTGGGTGATGCGAGCCCACAGGCCCGTTCTACGGCCTGCGCGCGGCGGCCCGTTGCTGAAGTTCGCGGAAAACGTCGGCGCAGTTGCGGGCAACGAATGCCACGCCACCAGCGCAGCGGATGCGCTCCAGAAAAACGGATTGCTCGGCGCGCAGCTTGCCGGCCGGGCCTTTGACTTCCACCCCCAAAAGGCGGCCGTCCTTCAGTTGCCCCAGCACGTCAGGGCAGCCCGGCCAGCCGAACCGAACGAACCGGCCACCGATACGCACGGCGCCGGAGTTCATACGCTCGCACCAGGCCACCAGGGGATGCACGCGCAGTGCTTGCAGCACCTCCACCGGGTCGGCGGCCGGGTCGCGGGTCAGGCGGTCGAAGGCGTCGGCCACCGCCGCCACCCGCGCCGCCGGCGGGATGGCCGTCCCCTTCTCGTCCCACCGCTCGCGGACGTGCCCCACCACCTGCCGCAGGGTCCGCAGGAACGGCAGCGCCGCCGGGGTGCGGTTCGCCAGCCGCTCCACCACCGCCGGCCCCAAATCGAGCACCGCCACCGCCGCCGCCAACTCCTCGCGGGCCACCTCGCTCTGGTAGCCGCTCCACGCCGGGAGTTGGCTCAGTGGCAGCACGATGAGCCGGGTCCAGGTCGCCAGCCGGTCGGCGCGGTCGGCGTCCGGTACGGCCGCTTGGAGCGCCGCCAGCACCGACCGCCGCATCGCGTCCAACTCCGTCTGTCGGTCCGTCAGTTCGTGTTCCAGCCCCCGCACCGCCTCTGGGAGTGAGTCGGCGACCACCTTCCCGCTCGGTTCGGCGAACCGCTCGAACACGGCCATCGCTTCGGGGAGCGTCGGGCGGGCGGCCGGGTTGCGGGCGAGCAGCTTGGCGAACAGGTCGTCCAACTCCGCCGGGGCGTCGGGCAGCACGCCCTTCAGCCGGAACGGGGTGCCGGCGCGGAGGAGTTGCACCATCTCGCTCGCCTTGCTCACGTCCGGGTACGGCAGCTTCCCGCTCATCGCCCAGAAGAGCGTGACGCCCAATCCGTAGGCGTCGGCCGGCGGGCCGGCGGTGGTCGGGTCGTTGAACTGCTCTGGGGCG
>JANMMH010000196.1:0-4678 GCA_031373055.1 Rubrivivax sp.
GATCGGCCTGATCAACGGCTCCTTCTATGCCTTGCTGTCGCTGGGCCTGGCGGTGATCTTCGGGCTGCTGAACATCATCAACTTCACGCATGGCGCGCAGTACATGATGGGCGCCTTCATCGCCTGGCTGCTGCTCAACAAACTCGGCATCGGCTATTGGTGGGCGCTCTTGCTGACGCCGCTGGCGGTGGGCGCCACCGGCGTGGTGATGGAGCGGCTGATGCTGTCCAAGCTCTACAAGCTCGATCACCTCTATGGTCTGCTGCTGACCTTCGGCCTGGCGCTGATCATCCAGGGCCTGTTCCGCAACGAGTTCGGCTCCTCGGGCCTGCCCTACCGCATCCCTGATCAACTCACAGGTGGCCAGAACCTGGGCTTCATGTTCCTGCCCAACTACCGCGCCTGGGTCATCGTGGCGTCGCTCTTTGTTTGCCTGGCCACCTGGTTCGTGATCGAGCGCACCAAGCTCGGCGCCTACCTGCGCGCGGCCACCGAAAACCCGCAGCTGGTGCAGGCCTTCGGCGTCAATGTGCCGCGCATGATCACGCTGACCTATGGCTTCGGCGTCGGTCTGGCCGGGCTGGCCGGCGTGATGGCCGCGCCGATCTACCAGGTCAACCCGCTGATGGGGGCCGACCTCATCATCGTGGTCTTCGCCGTCGTCGTGATCGGCGGCATGGGCTCGATCCTGGGCTCGATCCTCACCGGCTTTGGCCTCGGTGTGGTGGAAGGGCTGACCAAAGTCTTCTACCCCGAGGCTTCGAACATCGTGATCTTCGTCGTCATGGTCGTCGTGCTGCTGATCCGCCCGGCCGGCCTCTTCGGGACGCAAAAATGAGCGCACCCGACATCCCGCTGCGCGCCAGCGGCAACCCCCGCGCCCAGCGCCTGGCCTTCGCCGTGATGGTGGTGGTGCTGCTGCTGGCGCCGCTGGTCGTCTACCCCGTGTTCATGATGAAGGTGATGTGCTTCGCGCTCTTCGCCTGCGCTTTCAATTTGCTCATCGGCTTCGGCGGCTTGCTCTCCTTCGGCCACGCCATGTTCCTCGGCTCGGGCGGCTACGCGGCAGCGCATGCGGCCAAGATCTGGGGCCTGTCGCCCGAGCTGGCCATCCTCTTCGGCACGGCCGTGGCGGTGGGGCTGGGTGCGGTGGTCGGACTGTTGGCCATCCGCCGACAGGGCATCTACTTCGCGATGATCACGCTGGCGCTGGCGCAGATGGTCTACTTCTTCGCCCTGCAAGCGCCCTTCACTGGCGGCGAAGACGGCATCCAGGCGGTGCCGCGCGGGCGCCTCTTTGGCCTCATCGACCTGTCGCAAACGATGGCCATGTACGGGCTGGTGATGGCCATCTTTCTGGCCGGCTTCGTGCTCGTCTGGCGCGTCGTGCATTCGCCCTTTGGCCAGGTGCTCAAGGCGATCCGCGAGAACGAAAGCCGCGCCATCTCGCTGGGCTTTGACGCCGACCGCTACAAGCTCGTGGCCTTCATCATCTCGGGCGGTGTGGCCGGGCTGGCGGGGGCGACCAAGGCCATCGTCTTCCAGCTCGCCTCGCTCACCGACGTGCACTGGACGATGTCGGGCGAGGTCGTGCTGATGACGCTGCTGGGCGGCCTGGGCACGCTCTTTGGCCCCGTCATCGGCGCGGCCATCATCATCACCATGCAGAACTACCTGGCCCAGCTCGGCGCCTGGGTCACGGTGGTGCAGGGCGTGATCTTCGTGATCTGCGTGCTGGCCTTTCGCCGCGGCGTCATTGGTGAGCTTGGGCGCTGGCTGAAGAAGTCGCTGTAGCCAGCCCCGCACCAGCGAGGCCTTGCCGGCGCCGTTTAGATTTTCTTTGGCGGGTTGTTGTAGACAAAGTTCGCGCAGGTGTTCTCCGCGAAGCGGTGCCAGAGCATGACGTCACCACGAAATTTGTTCCACGACTCGAACATCTTGCGGAAGGCCGGGTTCTTGGCCGACTCCTCGGCGTAGATGTCATAGGCAGCGTCTTGCGCGGCCTTCATCAGCTCATTGGAATAGGCATGCAGCTTGACGCCGCTGGCCACCAGGCGCAGCAGTGCCGGCGGGTTCTTGAAGTCGTACTCGGCCATCATGTCGATGTTGGCCTCGGCCGTTGCCGCTTCAAACGCCGCCTGGTACTCCTTGGGCAGGGCTTCCCAGGCCTTGGTGCCGACGTAAAACGAGTACATCGAGTTGCTTTCCCACCAGCCCGGGTAGTAGTAGTGGGGCGCGACTTTGTAGAAGCCCAGCTTCTCGTCGTCATAGGGCCCGACCCATTCGGCGGCGTCGATGGTGCTCTTCTCAAGCGCCGTGTAGATCTCACCGCCAGGCAGCTGCTGCGGCACGGCGCCCAAGCGCGCCATGACCTCGCCGCCAATGCCGGGGATGCGCATCTTCAAGCCCTTCAAGTCGGCCACACCGCGAATCTCTTTCTTGAACCAGCCACCCATCTGCACGCCCGTGTTGCCACCGGGGAAGCTGACGATGTTGAACTCGCGCATGAACTCACGCACCAGTTGCAGGCCACCGCCGTAGTACATCCAGGCGTTTTGCTGACGCTGGTTCATGCCAAAGGGCAGCGTGGTGTCGAAGCCAAAGGCCTTGTTCTTGCCCACGAAGTAGTAGCTGGCGGTGTGTGAGCACTCGACGGCACCAGCCTGGACCGCGTCGACCACACCAAAAGCGGGCACGATTTCACCAGCAGCGTGCACCGAGATCTGGAACTTGCCACCGGTGATCTGCGCCAGCCGGCGCGACAACACCTCGGCGCCGCCGTAGATCGTGTCCAGGCTTTTCGGAAAGCTTGAGGCCAGCCGCCAGCGCACGTTGGGGCTGCTTTGGGCAATGGCGGGCATGGCAAGGGCGGCGGCCGACGTGGCCAGGCCGGCATGGAGGAATTGGCGCTTGTGCATGGGGTGAGCCTGTGAGGGATGGACGAACCCAAACCATGCAAGCTCAGTGCCATGGCCACATCACCACGCCCAAGGCGTGGGCGCGGTGCTCAGGACAGCCGCGTCACGCCCTTCAGCGCACAGGCATACACGGCATTGCGCAGCGCCGCGATGGCCTCGTAGCGCGTGAAGCTGCGCCGCCACACCAGCACCACGCGGCGCGTGGGCACCGGTGCGCTGAAGGGGATGTACTTCAGGAAGCTGCTCGACGGCTGCAGCGCGGGCTGCACTGAGAGCTGCGGCACCACGGTGATGCCCATGCCCGAGGCCACCATGTGTTTGATGGTCTCCAGCGACGAGCCCTCGAAGCTCTTGCGCAGGCCCTCGACATGGCTGGCCAGGCGCGCGAACTCGGGGCAGACCTCGAGCACATGGTCGCGAAAACAATGCCCGGTGCCTAAGAGCAGCATGGTCTCTTGCTTGAGCTCTTCAGCGCTGATGGCCTTGCGTTTTGAGAGCGCATGCGCCTTGGGCAGGGCCACCACAAACGGCTCGTCGTACAGCGCCGCAGTGGCCAGGCCGGCGTCGGGAAAGGGCTCGGCCATGATGGCGCAGTCGAGCTCACCGCTGCGCACCATCTCCAGCAACTTGACGGTGAAGTTCTCTTGCAGCATGAGCGGCATTTGCGGCGTGCGCGCGATGGCGTGCTTCACCAGCTCGGGCAAGAGGTAAGGGCCTATGGTGTAAATAATGCCCAAGCTGAGCGGTCCCGCAAGCGGGTCTTTGCCGCGCTTGGCGATGTCTTTGATGGCGCCGGCCTGCTCGATCACGAGTTGCGCCTGGCGCACGATCTGCTCGCCCAAGGGCGTGATGCCGACCTCGCTGCTGCCACGCTCGAAGAGCTTCACGTCGAGCTCGTCTTCGAGCTTTTTCACCGCCACGCTGAGCGTGGGCTGCGAGACAAAACAGGCCTCGGCCGCGCGCCCGAAGTGTTTTTCGCGGGCCACGGCGACGATGTATTTCAGTTCGGTCAGGGTCATGGCGGCGATTGTGCCCAAGGCTTGCCGATGCGCATCGGCCGCTCAGGCTTTCATGAACTCAGTCTTCCCACCGAGAAAGCGCTCGATCTGCGCGCGTGCGGCCTGCGGGTTCTCAGCCCACACGCGGGGTGCGAGTTCACGCGCGGCGCGCAAGAGGACGTCGTCTTCTTGCAGATCGGCAAAACGCAGCAGCGCGTCGCCACTTTGGCGCGCACCGAGAAATTCACCCGGGCCGCGGATGGCCAGATCGCGCCGTGCGATCTCAAAGCCGTCGCCGGTCTCACTCATCGCACGCAGCCGCGCTTTCCCGGTGGGCGAGAGCGGCGCGGTGTACATCAGCACGCACACGCTGGCCGCCGCACCGCGCCCCACGCGGCCCCGCAGCTGGTGCAGCTGCGCCAGGCCAAAACGTTCGGCGTGCTCGATGACCATCAGGCTGGCGTTGGCGACGTCGACGCCGACCTCGATCACCGTGGTGGCCACCAGCAGCGCCATCGCACCGGCGGTGAACTGCGCCATCACAGCGCTTTTCTCAGCGGCCTTCATGCGGCCGTGCACGAGGCCCACACTCACGCCGGGCAAGGCCGCGCTCAAGAGTGCGTGGGTCGCGGTGGCGTTTTGCAGGTCGACATGTTCGCTTTCTTCGACCAGCGGGCAGACCCAATACACCTGCCGGCCTTGCGCCACTTCATCGCGGATGCGTGCGATCACGGCGTCGCGTTTGCTGTCCACGAAAATCTT
>JANMMH010000628.1:0-1912 GCA_031373055.1 Rubrivivax sp.
GAAATGCCCGGGCATCTGGCCTTGATCGTGCAGTTGCGTGCAGGTGGTTTTGTCGTGCAGATCGGCCACAGCGCCGGCACCTACGAAGACGGCGTGGCCGCGCTGAACGCCGGCGCCAGCGGCTTCACCCACCTCTTCAACGCCATGACGGGCCTGCACCACCGCGAGCCCGGCATGGTGGGCGCGGCGCTGGCGCACGCGCAGCACGCCGAGATCATTGCCGACTTGCAACACGTGCACCCAGGTGCCATCCGCGCCGCGCTGCGCGCCATCCCCGGCCTGTACTGCGTCACCGATTCGACCTCGGCCGCAGGCATGCCCGATGGCGACTACAGCCTGGGCCGCCACCGCGTGCGCAAATGCCTGGGCGCCGTGCGCCTTGCCGACGGCACCCTGGCCGGCAGCAGCCTGACGATGGACCAGGCGCTGCGCAACCTCGTCGGCTTGGGCCTCACCTTGCGCGACGCCTCGGCACGCACGGCCACCATCGCCGCCGAACATCTGGGCCTGGCTGATCGCGGCGTGCTCTCAAGCGGCGCCTGGGCCGACATCGCCGTGCTCGACAGCGATTTGCAGCTGCGCCAAGTGATCGTTGAAGGAGAAGCGATTGAGCTCACGCATGCTGGCTGAAGCCCTGCAAGCTCCCGCCACCGTGGCGCAATTGTTGGCCACCGACGAGGCCACCTATATCGACCTGGCCGCACAACTGCGCGCCTACCCACCGCGTGGTGTGCTCACGGTGGCGCGCGGCAGCTCCGACCACGCTGCGCACTACATGGCGTATCTGGCGATGGCGCGGCTGGGTGAGATCGTCACCTCGCTGCCCATGTCGCTGGTGACGCTGTACGCCGCCAAGCTCAAGCCGCAAGGCCTGGCCTCGTTTGCTTTCTCGCAATCGGGCCAGAGCCCCGACCTGGTGGCGCCCACGCGCTTCCTCGGCGCGGGTGGTGCGACCACGGTGGCGGTCGTCAACGATTCACAATCACCCTTGGCGTTAGCGTCGCGCTGGGTGCTGCCGCTGCACGCGGGTGCGGAGAAGAGCGTGGCCGCCACCAAGAGCTACATCGGCCAGCTCGTCGCCGGCGCGCGCGTGGTGGCGCACTGGCAAGGTGACGCCGAGCTGCTGGCGGCCTTGCAGGACTTGCCCACCGCGCTGCAAGCCGCCGCCACACGCGACTGGAGCGCGGCGGTGGAGGCATTGCACGGCGCCGACCGCCTCTTCGTCGTCAGTCGCGGCACAGGCCTGGCGGTGGCCATGGAAGCCGCACTCAAGCTCAAGGAGGTCTGCGGCATCCAAGCCGAAGCCTTCTCGGGTGCCGAGGTGCAACACGGTCCCATGGCGCTGGTGGAAGAGGGCTACCCCATGCTCGTGCTCGCCCCGCGCGGCCCCGCGCACGCCGGCCTGGTGCTGCTGGCCGCGCAGATGCGCGAGCGCGGTGCGCGAGTGCTGCTCGCCGCGCCTGCAGGCACGCCGGGCGCCGAGCTAACGATCGAAGCGACGGGCAACGAAGACCTTGACCCGATTGCTGTGGCGCAGAGTTTTTATCCGATGGTGGAAGCGCTGGCGCGCGCGCGTGGTGCCGACCCGGATCAGCCGCGACACCTGGCAAAGGTCACGCGCACGCACTGACGGGGCGGTGGGGTGCGGAGGTTCTGGAAGCAGTGAATGGGTTGGGTTGGAACTGAGGGCGAGGTTCGGTTTCGCGGTGTATCGAACCCATGCTTGCGGCCATGAACGATCCTTGGTTGCGGCGCGCCGTGCGACAGCTGAAGACTGATTGGTGCCGTCCAGGGCGCGGCGGGCTACACCCGCTGGCGAACCATTGCAGATCTTCGGATGCAGCGGCCGAAAGGCTGCGCGGGAGCGCTGCGGCGGGGTGCCGTGTTCCGTTCATGTCCCCCGGGCCGGTTC
>JANMMH010000682.1:0-3889 GCA_031373055.1 Rubrivivax sp.
GTTAACCCTAATCTGCAAGCACACGAGGCCATCCAGCCTCTTAGCGCAGATGAAGGTGAATGCTCATGTCGAGCTCACACGTCTATGTCCTGGTGGCGCCCACGGTGGTGGCGCCCCGGGGCGCCCAGCTCGCGGCCACACTGGCCGCAGCTTTGTTCCAGACCGTGGCCTGGCTAAGCCATACGGCGTTCACCCGCCCGGCCAAAGCGCCGGTGATGAAAGCGAGCGTGCGCCATGGCTAGCGCTCAACTGACGATCACACGCCCTGCCCCGGCACCCACAGATTTGGCCTGGCGCACGCGCGCCGCACGTCTGGCGCTGGGCTTGTGGCGTGGGCTTGAGGCCGTCGGTCAGGCGCGCGCCCGACGCGAACTGCACGCCCTGGCTAGCGCCTGTGCGCAGACCGACCCGGCACGTGCCGCGCTGCTGCGTGCCGCCAGCGAAAGCTTGCGTGCGTGTTGAGTGCCCTGCAACTTGTCAACCCAAGCACTTAGAAGGCCACCATGAACCTCGTCCACATCGACCCCCTCGCGACCTGGTTCTTGATGGGCCAGGCCCTACGGAAACTGAAGCAGCGTCTCGCGCCCAAGGCGCCCAAAACGGCGGATGACCTGGCGCGCGAAGCCGCCGAAGCGCGTGCCATGGCCTACCAGTACCTGACGTCGGACCCCGGTTTCGCCGGCGACTTGTTTGCCGCCGCCAACCGCCATGAGCTCACGGCGGCAAAGCTTGCGGAGAAGGCGCAGGCGCGGCCCTGATCAAGCTGCGGCGGCGTGCGCCGTCAGCGTATGGCTAGCGCCAGGGCTTGCGCGCTGGGCATGCCGCCGCGTGCGCCGGGTGCGCGACAAGACAGTGCGGCCGCAACATTCGCGCGGCATAGGGCGGGCTCGAAGGCCAGCCCCTGCACCAGGCTCGCTGCGAGCGCGCCGACGAAGGTGTCGCCGGCGCCGGTGCTATCCACCAGCTCGACGCGGTGGCCCGGGCAGGTGATGACGTGGCCGTGATCCCAGGCGCGAACGCCGTCTTCGCCGAGCGTCACGACGACACGCTGCGAGCCGAGCGCGGCAGTGGCCGCCAGCGCGTCGGGCACCGTACCGACCAAGTCGTGCAACTCGCCTTCGTTGACCACCAGCGTGTCCACACACGCCAGCAGCGCTGCCAGCAGCGCCGCCGGCAGCGCGGCCATCGGCGCAGCGTTCAGCAGCACCGGCACACCACGCGCACGCGCGACCTGTGCCCAGGCCACGCAGGTGGCCAGGGGCAGCTCAAGCTGCAAGACCAACAGCGCTGCATGCCACTGCGCCGATGGCAACGGCGCCAGCGCATTCGCGCCGGGCAGCACGGCAATGGCGTTTTCGCCGTGGTCGTCCACGCTGATGAGCGCGCAGCCGCTGGGTGCGTCGACACGCAGCAGGCCCTGTACGTCGATGCCTTCATCGCGCAAGCCCGCGAGTAACTCGTCGCCAAAAGCATCGCGCCCGACCGCGCCGACAAACTGCACCGGCGCACCGAGCCGCGCCGCCGCCACCGCCTGGTTGGCGCCCTTGCCGCCGTGGTGGCGCGCGAAGTGGTGGCCCAGCACCGTCTGCCCCGGCGCGGGAATGTGGGGCACGCGCGCCACCAGGTCCATGTTGATCGAGCCGGCCACTGTGATCATCGAAGCACGATAGCAGCGAGAGCCGTGCGCGCCCTTGGGCAGAATCGCCCCCTTGCGCCCGCACTGCGGCGTCACTGATCCGAGAGTCCCGCATGCCCAGCCACGCCGAGATCACCGCCTTTCTGGCCACTGAGTTCCCGCAGAACACGAGCACGGTTGAAGCCGTCGGCGACGGCAGTGCCACCGTGCGCAAAGCCATCGGCATGGCCGACCTGCGACCCGGCGGCACGGTCTCGGGCCCGGTGCTGATGGCGGTGGCCGACGTGGCGCTGTACGTCGCCATCCTCGGTGAAATCGGCATCGTGCCGTTGACGGTGACCACCCAACTCAGCATCAACTTCATGCGCAAGCCCGCCAGCGACTGCGACATCATCGGCGTGTGCAAGCTGCTCAAGCTGGGCAAGACGCTGGCGGTGGGCGAGGTCTCGCTGTACAGCGAAGGCCTGCCCGACATGGTGGCCCACGCGGTGGGCACCTACGCGATTCCGCGAAGCGCAAGCGCGTGAACACGCTCGTCAGCGCACCTGCCCAACACATAAAACGGAGACATCGATGCGCCTTCACATCCTTGGCCTGACCGCCGCCACGCTGCTGGCCGCTTGCGCCTCAACACCCCCCAGCCCCGACGCGCGCACCGCCAGCATCCAGCGCACGGCGCACGGCGTGGCGCACATCAGCGCACCTGACGCGCAGACGCTGGCCTTCGGTGTCGCCTACGCGCACGCGCAAGACAACGTCTGCCAGACGGCCAACGCGCTGGTCACCGCGCGCGGCGAGCGCTCGCGCCACTTTGGCGGCACCGCCACCGCGCTGCTGGGCCAGCGCGAGCTGGGCAATGAGTTGATCGACACCTTCATCGCCGCGCACGTCAATGACGCCGCGCTGGAGCGCTCGTGGGCCACGCTGAGCGCCGAAGCGCAAGCACTCGCGCGCGGCTACGTCGAGGGTTACAACCGCTACCTCGCCGACCACACCGGCCGGCTGCCCGCCGCCTGCAACGGCCAGCCCTGGGTGCAGCCCATGACGCTGGCGCAGCACCGCCGCCTGGCCGAGCTCATCACCGTGCAGGTCAGCAACGCGGGCTTGGCCGATGGCATCGTGCGCGCCGCGCCGCCTGCGCCCACCGCCGCGCTAACGCCCGAAGTACGGATGGACGTACAGACCGCCGACGCCGCACAAGCACTGCGCGAGATGGGCCTGCTCGACTCGCCGTTGGGCTCCAACGCCTGGGCCTTTGGCAAAGACGTCACCGCCAACGCCAGCGGCCTGCTCATCGGCAACCCGCACTTCCCCTGGATCGGCGTGAACCGCTTCTGGCAGATGCACCTCACCATCCCCGGCCAGCTCGACGTCATGGGCGTGGGCATCGGCCACCTGCCGGTGGTGACCATCGGCTTCAACATAGACGTGGCCTGGACGCACACGGTCAGCACCGGCAAGCGCTTCACGCTGCATGAGCTCACCCTTGTGCCCGGCGACCCGACCAGCTACCTCGTCGACGGCGCGCCGGTGAAGATGACATCGCGTCAAGTCAGCGTGAACGTGCGCGCTGCCGACGGCACGCTCAGCAACGAAACCACCACCCTGTGGTCCACCCGCTGGGGCCCGGTGGTGGTGATTCCTAACGCCGGACTGACGTGGAGTACGAAAAACGCCTATGCGCTGCAAGATGCGCTAACTGGCAACGTGCGCGGCGTCGACAACTGGCTGGCGATGGCCCGTGCCGGCAGTGTGGAAGACCTGCGACGCAGCATGCAAAGCATGGGCATGGCCTTCGTCAACACCATCGCCGCCGACCGCCATGGCAACGCCATGTACGCCGACTTGAGCGCCGTGCCTGATGTCGACGCGGCACAGCTCGAACGCTGCGCGCCCAGCCGCCCCGCGGCCAACCTCTTTCGCAACGCCGGCCTGGTGGTGCTGGACGGCTCCAAGAGTGCGTGTGACTGGCGGCGCGACGCCACCTCGCCGCAGCCCGGCATCACCCCGGCCGCGCGCATGCCTGTGGCCGTGCGCAGCGACTGGGTGCACAACAGCAACGACAGCTTTTTCTACAGCCACCCGCAGCAGCGCTTCGCAAACATCTCGCCGCTGGTGGGTGACGCCAGCCTGAACCGGCCGCGCACGCGTGCAGGCTTGAGCGAAATCCCCGAGCTGCTCTCGCGCGGCAAGGTCACAGCGGCCGCCGCGCAAGCGCAGCTCTTCGACAACCGCAACTTCATGGGCAGCGTG
>JANMMH010000729.1:0-3730 GCA_031373055.1 Rubrivivax sp.
ACTAGCCTGCGCACGCACCACTTGAAGGCGTGTCCATGAAGCAGCTCACACCGACCTTTTGCAGTTCATTCGTCGCCGGGTTCACACCGCAGGACAGGCATGTCATCGCCCATGTCGCCGCGCTTGCCGGCCGCCGCCGTAACGCGCCATGACAGCGGTCTTTCCCCTTGATGGTCGCGGCCATGCGGCTGAGTCTCCAGCGCACATCGACCACGTGCTGGACTGCGCGGCCGGCTTCTTTCTGACGCAGGCCGAAGCCATGAACGCCGTAGCGCGATTGCGCCAAACACGCGGCCTGTTGCCGGACCAGCTCTTGCTGCTGGGGCCGCCCGACGCCGCGTGGTTGCCCTTCAGGCGCCTTGCTCGGCAGTGGGCACGCGGCCTGGATGCATTGGGCCAATCCTGGCAAAACGATCCGAGGCTGGTGGCCTTGCTTGGCGCGGTCTTGGCGCTGCCGTTGACTGTGTTTGCGCTGCTGTTGGTGGAGGACCTCACGCAGATATCGGCAGGGGTGTTGGCGATCGCGTTGGTGCTCACCGGTGCTGCTGGAGGGGCCGCCGTGGCGAGCCATCGGCGCCGTTCAAGGCGGTATCAAAAGTTTGACCAGCTCATACGCGACGAGATGACCGCCGGACATTGGGTCGTGGTGGCACATGACGTGGCTTGGGCCAGTCAGGCCAGCATGCTTTCGGTCTTGCGCGACGGCAGCACCAACTGGTGCGCCATTTCCAGTGCGCAGCGCGGGCTGTAGCAAGCGCTAGGGCGCTGCACCTGGCCTGCGCCAACGACGTGAGGCCACCGACCAACGTGGTGCGCACGTGAGTTGCGCCGCCGTCCGTTGAAAGTGCGAATGCGCCGATCGGGTGGCGCTGGGCCGCAGCCACTTGGCGCACGTCGCGCGAAGTGGCTGTTTTGCTTTCTGGACGAGCTGTCTACCCAAGTCGGCGCGGCGGGGGTAGTATGACTGTATGGATATACAGTTAGACGCCACCACCCTCGCCGCACGGTCCTCCGTCAGCGAGCTGCCGTTTCGGCACCAGGAGGCACACCATGTTTGAACCCGCTGTCGACGCTACCGGCGCAGCCGTGGCCGACCGCGCCGAGGGCCTGGCCGGTGTGCCGCTGGCGGACACGCTTTTGATGGTCACCACGCCGTCCACCACCCCGCCCAGCGCCACGCGCTTCCCCACGGCGCCCATGCGCGCCACGCGCCTGCAAGCGCGCGAGAACTTGCCGTGCTGTCACCTCAACTTCCCGGTTATGCCGAGCTCGTCTGTCGTAGCAACTTCAGCTTTCTGACGGGTGCCTCGCACCCCGAAGAGCTGATCGCGCGCGCGCAGGCGCTGCGCTACGCGGCGCTGGCGCTCACCGACGAATGCTCACTCGCCGGGGTGGTGCGCGCGCATGTCGAGGCGCGGCGCCTGCGCATGCCGTTCATCGTGGGCACGACGATGGCCTTGACGATGGCGGCACCTGATGCCGCCGCCCCTGCTAACGCTGAAACGGTGCCCACAGGCCCTCGCCTGGCGCTGTTGGCGCAGTCGCGCCGTGGTTACGGCAACCTGGCGCAGTGGGTCACGGTGGCGCGCCGGCGTGCAGCCAAAGGGCAGTACCTGGCCTTGATGTCGGACATTGAAGGCAAGGTGCCTACCGCGCCCATGCTCACCGGGCTGCCGGATTGTTTTGCGCTCTTGCTGGCGAGCGCCATGCCCTTCGAGACGCTCTTCGCGCACGCTATCTGGCTCAAGACCTGGTTCGGTGTGGACCGCGCCGCGCTGGCCTTGCCGCTCTTGCACCACGCGCATGACGCGCTGGTGGTCGATCTCGTGCAGCGCGTGGCCGCGCTGAGCGGCCTGCGCATCGTGGCCGTGGGTGACGTGCTGATGCACGCACGCTCGCGCAAGCCGCTGCAAGACATGCTCACCGCCACGCGCTTGAAGACGACGGTGGCCGAGGCCGGTTTTGCGCTGGCGCCCAACGCCGAGGCGCACCTGCGCTCGCGCGCGCGGCTGGCATCGATCTACCGGCCGGAGTGGCTGGAAGCCACGCTCGAAGTCGCCGGCACATGCGCTTTTTCGCTCGACGAGCTGCGCTACGAATACCCCGAAGAGATCGTGCCCAAAGCGCACACACCCGCGAGCTGGCTGCGCCAGTTGACCGAAGAAGGCCTGCTGCGCCGCTTTGCGCACTTGCCCGGTGGCACGCCACCGGCCGTGCGCGCCACCATCGAGCACGAGTTGGCGCTCATCGCCCAGCTGCACTACGAGCCGTACTTCTTGACCGTGGCCGACCTCGTGCACTGGGCGCGCGCGCAAGGCATCTTGTGCCAGGGCCGTGGCAGCGCGGCCAATTCGGCGGTTTGTTATGCGCTGGGCGTGACCGAGGTCGACCCGGCGCGCATGAGCCTTTTGTTCGAACGCTTCATCAGCGTCGAGCGCGGCGAGCCGCCCGACATCGACATCGACTTCGAACACCAGCGCCGCGAAGAGGTCATCCAGTACGTCTACCGCAAATACGGCCGCCACCGCGCTGCGCTTACAGCCGTGGTTATTTCCTACCGCCCGCGCTCGGCCTTGCGTGACTGCGGGCGCGCGCTGGGCATCGATGTCGAGCGCATCGACGCAGTGGCCAAGAGCCAGCACTGGTTTGACGGCCGCTCGATCAACCCCGAACGGCTGCGCGAAAACGGCTTCGACCCCAGCTCGCACATCTGCGTGCTGTGGGTCGAGCTGACGAAGGCGCTCATCGGCTTCCCGCGCCACCTTTCCCAGCACCCGGGCGGCTTCGTCATCGCGCGCGACGACCTGGCGCGCCTGGTGCCGGTGGAGAACGCGGCGATGGCGGGGCGCAGCGTCATTCAATGGGACAAAGATGATCTCGACGCATTGGGCCTGTTGAAGGTCGACCTGCTGGCGCTGGGCATGCTCAGCGCCATCCGCCGCGCGCTGAATTTCGTGGCTGCCAAACAAGGGCTGCCCGCGTTCACGATGCAAGACGTGCCCGCCGAAGACACGCCCACCTACGAGATGCTGTGCACGGGGGACAGTGTGGGCACTTTCCAGGTCGAAAGCCGCGCGCAGATGAGCATGCTGCCGCGCCTGCAACCGCGCTCGTTTTACGACCTGGTGATTGAAGTCGCCATCGTGCGCCCCGGGCCCATTCAGGGCGGCATGGTGCATCCGTATTTGCGCCGGCGCTCGGGTGAAGAGCCGGTGGACTACCCGAGTGCCGAAGTGCGCCAGGCGCTGGCGCGCACGCTGGGTGTGCCGATCTTTCAAGAGCAGGTGATGCAGCTCGCCATCCTGGCCGCCGACTTCACGCCCGGTGAAGCCGACCAACTGCGCCGCGCCATGGCGGCGTGGAAGAGGAAAGGGGGCCTCGGGCCTTTTCACGAGCGGCTCACCGGCCGCATGGTGGCCAAGGGCTACACGCGCGAATACGCCGAGCGCATCTTCAAGCAGATCGAAGGCTTCGGCGAGTACGGTTTCCCCGAAAGCCATGCCGCGAGTTTTGCGCTCTTGGTTTACGTCAGCGCCTGGTTGAAGCGCCACCACCCGGATGCCTTTCTCGCCGCTTTGCTCAACAGCCAGCCGATGGGTTTTTATGCGCCCGCACAATTGGTGCGCGACGCGCGTGAGCATGGCGTGGTGGTGCTGCCGGTGGACGTGAACGTGAGCGTGTGGGAGACGGTGCTTGAAGGCAACACGCAGCCGCTACGCGACGTGCGCAT
>JANMMH010000772.1:0-4192 GCA_031373055.1 Rubrivivax sp.
CCCGAAGCGCGCCCGAAGCGCGCCGCGAACTCTTCGGCGATGTGCGGGATGCGCTCCAGCGCCGACAACTGCTTGGCATGCGCCAGGTAGCGCACTTCCATGAAGGCCTCAGGCCCGACCATGGCGCCGATCGACACCGGCTCGGCCGGGTCGAGCACCTGGCGCGGCTCGTAGGGCGGCAGGAAGGCGTCGACCTCGGCCTGCTCGGGCATGTCGACACGCTCGTAGGCATGCGTCAGGATGAAGCCGTCCATGCACACCATCACCGGCATCGACAGCTCCTCGGCCAGCTTGAAGGCCTGGATGTGCAGGTCCAGCGCCTCCTGGTTGCTCTCCGCGAAGAGCTGGATCCAGCCGCAGTCGCGCTGGCTCATCGAGTCGCTGTGGTCGTTCCAGATGTTGATCGGCGCACCGATGGCGCGGTTGGCCACCGTCATCACGATCGGCAGCCCCAGGCCCGAGGCGTTGTAGACCGCCTCGGCCATGAACAGCAGGCCCTGGCTGGCGGTGGCGGTGTAGGTGCGGGCGCCGGCCGCTGAGGAGCCAATGGCCACGCTCATGGCCGCGAATTCGCTCTCGACGTTGATGAACTCGCAGGGCTGCAGTGAACCGTCTTTGACCAGTTCGCCCAGCCCTTCGACGATGTGCGTCTGCGGCGAAATCGGGTAGGCGCAGATCACCTCGGGCCGGCACAGTGCCACCGCCTCGGCGACGGCGCGTGAGCCTTCAATCTGCTTGAGCATGGGCCAGCTCCTCACGTTCTTTCGAGACAAAGTCAAAGGCCTCGGCCGCTGCGGCCACATTGGCCTCGGCGACGCGGCCGCTGAACTTGTCGCGGATGGCGTGCGCCACGGCGTCCAGCGTGATCAGGCCGGACAGCGCAGCAAATCCGCCCAGCAGCACAGCATTGGGCAACGGCCGGCCCAGGTGCTTCAGCGCCATATCGGTGGCCGGCACCGTGATCAGACGCTCGCGCCGGAAGGCTCGCGCCATCTCGGTCAGGCCCAGCTCGTTGAAGCTGCGCCGGCTGTTGATCAGCACGAAGCCGTCGGGCCGCAGGCCTTGGAACACGTCCACCTGGTGCAGCAGCGTCGGGTCCTGCACGATCAGCACGTCGGGCGCCATCACCGGCTCGCGCAGGCGGATCGGGTTGTCGTCGATGCGGCAAAACGCCACCACCGGCGCGCCGGTGCGTTCTGAGCCAAAGCTCGGGAAGGCCTGGGCGTGGCGGCCCTGCTCGAAGGCGGCGATTGACAGCAGTTCAGCCGCCGTCACCACGCCCTGGCCACCCCGCCCGTGAATCCGAACCTGCAGCATCGGCCGCGCTCCGTGAGTGTTCGCGAAGCGCGAATGCTCGGCCAGCACGCTGGGGTACAGCTTGCGCCACGTCAATCGCGGCGGCGCCGGTGGTTCAAGCCGAGACCACGCGCACCGCTGGCGCTGCGCTGCGCACAGCGCCAGCGGTGCCAGAATGCCCGCCACCATGGCCGAGAAGAAGAAACCCCGCCGCACCGCCGAACGCATTCTTGAAGTGACGTTGGCGCTGTTCAACCGCTTCGGCGAGCCCAACGTCAGCACCACGCTGATCTCGGCCGAGCTCGGCATCAGCCCGGGCAACCTGTACTACCACTACCCCGCCAAAGACCAGCTCATCAACGCTCTTTTTGACCGTTATGAGCGCGCGCTGAACGAGCTCTTGCATGCGGCCGATGGTGTGGAAAACGTCGAGGACGCGTGGCTCTTTTTTCACATGCTCTTCGAGCTGATCTGGCAGCACCGTTTTCTCTACCGCGACCTGAACGACCTGCTGAGCAAGAACCGGCGGCTGGAGACGCACTTTCAGACCGTGCTGCGCGACAAGGGCCGTGCCGTGCAGGCCTTGCTAAACGGCCTGGCACGCGCCAAGGTCGTGAGCATCACGCTGGATGACGCGGCGCCGGTGGCGACCTCGATGGTGGTGGTGCTGACCTATTGGCTGAGCTTCGAGTACGTGCGTGACCCGCGCCATGCGCTGGAGCCTGAAAACGCCGAAGCCACGCTCGCACGCGGCGCGCACCACGTGCTTAGCTTGTTAGCACCCTATCTTGAGCCCGAATCGCAAGGGCACTTGCGCGCGCTGGCCGCGCGCTACGCGACGTAGTCTTCGCTGCGCGGTGCGCGCCGCCTAGACCTCGCCGCCGAAGCGCTTGATGAGGTTGTCGACGTACTTCTCGACCAGCTTCTCGAACTCGCCCTTGACCACCGGCACCACGATCATCGTCATCATGCCCGGCAGCGGTGTCTCGACCACGCCGCTGATCTTCAGCACGCATTCGGTGGAGCCCTTCTTGTCGGTGATCTTCCAGCTGCCGCTGACCTGCGCGTTGCCCACGCCCTTCACCGGCGTCCAGACCACGCTGCCCTTCTTGCGGTCGCTCACGTATTTGCTGGCATAGATCGTCTGGATGTTGACCTGCGCTGTGCCGACCTTGGCCATTTCCCAGCGGTAGGCGCCGTCGCCCATGTCCACCAGCTGGTCGAGCTTGGGGAAGAAGCTGGCTGACGTGGGCACGTCGCTGACGACATCGAAGACGTCTTTGAAGCTGCCCTTGACGGTGAATTCGTAGCCTAGATCGATGTCGACGCTGACGGCCATGGTGCGGCTCCTTGTGGGGTGTGTGGATAGCGCCGCATTCTGCCCACGGGCAGTACCTGCGGCATCGGGGTTTGTGGCCGGCTCTTAGACCGCGTCAGCCTCACCGGCCCAAGGCAACATCATCGCCAGATAGAGCAACTTCTCGAACTCCGGCTCGAAGCGGTCGATGATCTGCTGCGGCTCGGGGCACAGGCCGGCGTCGGTGATCAAGGCGAACTGCACGCCACCGGCGTAGCTGAGGATGCTCACGCCGACACCAATGTCTCCCGAGGCCGGCACCCAGAACATCGTCTGCCGGATCGTCGAGCCGCACAGCTTGAGCGGCACGGCCGGGCCGGGCACGTTGGTCATCACCGCAGTCGACTTCTTGGCGAAGAGGTTGAGGATGGCGTCTTGCACCGGCTTGATCATTAGCCCCGCCACCGAGAGCACGGCGAAGGCCAGCAGCGGCTGGTAGCTGCCCTTCAACTCGGCCATGCGCCGGTGCACGGCGTACACGCGCTCGATAGGGTTTTCTATGCCGATGGGCAGCACCAGCGGCGCCAGCCCAAAGCGGTTGCCGAGCTGCCAGGCCTTCTCGATCGGCCGCAAATTCACCGGCACCATGGCGCGGATCTCTTTGCCGGTGGGGTCTTCACCGCGCTCGCGCAGGTACTGGCCGATGGCGCCAGCCACGCACGACAAGAGCACGTCGTTGATGGAGCAGTTGAGCGCGCGGCCGATCATTTTCACGTCGTCCAGCGGCAGCGGCTCGTTCCAGGCCACTCGCTTCTTGCCAACCGGTTTGCCTTTGAGCTGGGTCGGCGAATCGTCGGGCAAGAGCGCAAGCGCCGCCACGTCGCTCAGCACCTGGTAGGCCGTGCGCGCCATCTCGATCGAGCCCGTCATGGGCTGCGGGCTGGCCAGCGCTTCGACGCTGCGCGCCACACCCTTGCCATACATGCCGATGGCTTTGACGGCGACATCGGTCAGCGGTTTGAGCACGGCGTCGGTGAGCCAGTCGCCGCCATCGGCGTGGTCATCGGCGCTGGGCTTGCGTCGTCGCTTGGGCGGGTCGTTGCCGCCATCGGTGATGGACATCACCACCGACGTCAAGGCGATGCCGTCACCTATGCAGTGGTGGATACGCACAATGATGGCGCTGCCACCCTTGAAGTCTTCGATGAGGTGGAAGGTCCACAGCGGATGCGCGTGGTCCAGCGCGGTGGTGGCGAGCGCGCCGCAGCGCGCTTGCAACGCGGCCTCGGCGCTCTGGCCTTTGGCACGGTGCAGTTTTTCGCGCACCACGTGGCGGTGGATGTCGAAGGCTTCGTCATCGACCCAGCTCGCACCCATGGCGTCTTGCACGACCTTCTGGCGAAAGCGCCCGTACTGCAAGAGCTTGTCGCTGACGCGCTCGACCAAAGCGTCGTAGGCCAGGGCCGGCGTCAACAGCCACACGCCCACGATCATCATCAAGTTGACGTCGTTGTCCATGCGCAGCCAGGCGTTGTCGACCCGGGACATGCGTTCACTGGCCATCGGGTTTCTCCTAGAGGATGTGGGTTCGGGGGGCTG
>JANMMH010000777.1:0-2573 GCA_031373055.1 Rubrivivax sp.
CGAGCTCACTCACCAGGCCGTTCTTGAGGCCCTTGCGCACCATCGCGCGCTGCTTGCGCGGGATGGCCAGCATGTTGGCTTCTTCCTCGGGCAGGATGGCTTTGCGGAAGGTGACGTAGAGGTCTTGCGTCGGCCAGTCGGTGTGGCGCGCCGTGACGTGGCGCAGCTCCAGGTGCTGCGCACCGAGCTCTAGCGCGAGCCGCTGTGCTTCAAGCTCGAGCGCGGTGGCGGCTTCCTCATTCGATGCGGCCACGCCGCCGTAAACGGCAAACGGCAGGCTGGTAAGCGCATGGCCAAAGAGCAGACTCTTGACCTGCGCCAGCGGCAGCACGCCTTCGATACGGCCGTCAACTTCGGTGTAAAGGAAATAGGTGGCGTGGCGAAAGACCTCGTGCATGAGGCGCTGCCAGCCAGCGCGATGGAAAAACGTGGCCTGTGGGCAGGCCAGCACGAATGCATCCCAACGGGCTTGCGTGCTGGTGTCGCCCAGGGCCAGGCGCTTGATCTGATGCACGCGTGCCATCAGGCCGCGCCTAGCGCCGGCCTGGTGTTGACGCCAGCGTTGGCACCAGCATTTGCACCTGCATTGGCGCCGAGAAAAATGTCGTCCATGCGTCCCCAACGGAAGTCACCCAAGAGCGACTGCAAGCGGTCTTCCATGCGGCCGATGTTGAGGTAGTGGCGAAAACGCGTGCGCAGGTCGATGCCTGGGATGCGTGGCTGGTCGACGTCGATCTCCCAGGGATGGAAGTAAAAGATCGCCGACTCGCCATCGCGTTGATTTACGCGCTCGATCATCCAGCGTGACACAGCGTAAGGCAGCAACCGAAAGAAGCCGCCGCCGCTGGACGGCATGTTGCGATTCAACACGCGCAAGGTGGTGACGGGGATCTCCAACAGGCCACCACCCACGCGGTAAGCGAAGCGCGGCGAGTCGGGCATGCCGTAGTGGTCATGCTGGATCGGGTAAATGCTGGAGCTGTACTCGTAGCCCGCGCGCTCAAGCGCCTCAAAGGCCCAGAGGTTGCCCGTGCCGATGGAAAAGCTCGGCGCGCGGTAGCCACGCACCGCGCGGCCGGCGATGTCTTCGAGCAGCTTCTTGGCGTGCTCAATGTCGGCGCGGAAAGCTTTCGCATCCAGGTCGCTGGCACGCTCGTGGCCATAACCGTGGCTGGCCAACTCATGCCCCTGCGCCACGATGTCGCGCACCAGTTGTGGGTAACGCTCTGCGATCCAGCCGAGTGTGAAGAAGGTGGCCTTGATGTCGCGTTCGCATAGCAGCGCGAGGATGCGCGCGATGTTGCGCTCGACGCGACATTCGCACTGCTCCCAATCACTGCGCTTGATGTACGGCGCGAATGCCGAGACCTGGAAGTAGTCTTCGACGTCAATCGTCAAAGCATTGGTGATGGGGCGGGCGGGGGCGAGCATGGGCCATACGCCTTCAGTTTTTTGCGGCCGCCGCGGCGACCACAGGCATGGCGCTCAGCCACTGCCACAGGTCGGCGGCGATGCGCTCGGCCGCGTGGCCGTCCCAGTACTCGGGCACGCGCCCCTGCTTGCCGCGCCCGGCCAGGATCTCGTCGACACCTTGCAGAATAGCCGCGCGATCACGCCCGACCATGGTGTTGGTGCCCTGCTCGACCGTGATCGGCCGCTCGGTGTTTTCGCGCATCGTCAGGCACGGCACGCCCAACGCAGTCGTTTCTTCCTGCAAGCCGCCGGAGTCGGTGAGTACCAGGCGCGCGCCGGATATCAATCCAACCATTTCCAGATAACCCTGGGGCGGCAGCATGGCCATGCGCTCAGGAAGCAGCAGCGCGCCAAGACCAAAGCGCTCGATGTTGGCGCGTGTGCGCGGATGCAGCGCGAAGACCAATGGCAGCCGCTGCGCGACCTCGACCAGCACCTCCAGCAGCGGCCGGAGCGTCTCCACCGTATCGACGTTAGACGGGCGGTGCAGGGTCACGACGCCGTAGCCGTTCGGGTGCGCCAGCAAGCTGGCATCTTGCCCATGCTCGGCCAGCGTGCCGGCGGCTGGGCGTGTGATGGCGCGGCTGTCGAGCAGCGAATCGATCATCACGTTGCCGGTGAAGCACACGCGCTCGGCGGCCACACCTTCGCGCAGCAGATTGGCCAGCGCGCTGCGCTCGGTGGTGTACAGGCGGTCGGCCACTTGGTCGGTGAGCACGCGGTTGATCTCTTCGGGCATCTTGCGATCCCAACTGCGCAAGCCGGCTTCAACATGCACCACGGGGATGCCCTTTTTCACCGCCACCAGGCTGCAGGCGAGTGTGGAATTGACGTCGCCCACGACCATCACGCAGCTGGGTTTGTGCTCGTCCAGTGCGGGTTCGAACCGCTTCATCACCTCGGCTGTTTGCACCGCGTGTGAGCCCGAGCCGACTTCGAGATTGATGTCCGGGCGCGGCAGGCGCAAGTCCGTGAAGAGCTTGTCGCTCATGTCCTTGTCGTAGTGCTGGCCAGTGTGGACCAGCAGCGCGCGCAGCGGCGGCTGGTGCGCGGCCAGCGCGCGCAGGATGGGCGCCATCTTCATGAAGTTGGGCCGCGCG
>JANMMH010000811.1:0-3889 GCA_031373055.1 Rubrivivax sp.
CGGTGTGAGGCTTACATCGCGGCGTTGATGAATTCGCGGTAGTCGCCCGTTACGACGGCTTCAGTTCTCAACAGCGATGGAGCTTGCGATGAACGACACCACCCGCACGACAATGCGGCGCCGACACGCACTGAGCCTTGCCGTTGGCGCCGCCGCCTTCACGGCCCTGCAAACCACCTGGCTGCCAGCCCGCGCGCAGATCCGCACGGCGATACGCAGGCTGGGCATCTTCTCGCTGCTGGGTGACTCGGTGCGCATCGTGGCGCGCGAGCCGCGCGAGGCGCTGTTCAAGGACGTCCGCATGGACGCGCAGACCTTCAACAACGTCGGCCGCGCCATGCTGGCCAGCCAGCCGCAAACGGAACTGCGCCACTTCCGCGCGCCGGCGGAGGTGGACGTGCAAGACCAGGTGAACATCGGCCTGGCTGCCGGCAGGCGCGGCGAGTTGCCCGCCTGGGTCGTCGACGAGGCGCGCACCGCCGGCCTGAGCCATGTGCTGCTCGTCACCAGCAACGTCGGCGTGATGGAGTTCAAGACAGGGATGAGCCAGGTGGTGGGCAACAACCTCGTCACCGGTATCGGCTTCGTGGTCAGCGCCGACGGTCGCTTCAAGAATCCGCGAACCGGAGACGTCGCCAATGGCTACCTCGCGCCGTTTGTGCAACTGCGGCTGACCTTGATCGATTTGGCGGGGCCGCGCACCGTGCACAGCGCAACCTTGAGCGAAGGCTTTGTCGCCGGCCCACCCGTCAACGAGGCACCGAACCCGTGGCTCTTCCTGACGCGCCCGCAAAAAGCGCAGGCGCTGGAGGACTTGTTGGAAAGTGTCATCGCCCGGGGCATGAGGGAAGTGCTGGCTGCGATGTGATGCGGACAACGGGTCATGCGCCCGGTGCTGAACATGGGATGGCCTCAGCACGCTTGTGAGGCGTAGCGTCGGCCATGGCGCCTGCCTCGGCGCCGTACCCTGAAGGTGAAGCCATGCCCAAGACCATCGTGTTCTGTGCCGACGGCACCTGGAACAGCCCCGGCAATGACCACGACTGCGATGAGCTGCCCGACCCGACCAACGTCTACAAGTTCTTCCTGGCCTTGACCGGTGAACTCGCCAGCGAGTCGCTGCGCAACGCCGACGAGCAGGAAAAGTCGCACGCGGTGGGCGGCGAATTGCGCCAGGTGGCCAAGTACATCCACGGCGTGGGCGACTCGCGCAACCCCATCATCAAGCTGATGGGTGGCACCTTCGGCGCGGGGGTGGTCTCGCGCATCGTGCGCGGCTACACCTTCATCTCACGCAACTTCGAGCCGGGTGACGACATCGTCATTGTTGGCTTCAGCCGGGGTGCCTACACCGCGCGCGCGCTGGGCGGGCTGATCGCCTCGCAAGGCCTGCTCGACCACAGCATCACCGCCGACAAAGAGCTGGCCTACCGCCGTGGCGGCGAGGCCTGGGCGCGCTGCCGCCGCGCCGCCACCGCCGGCAGGCGCGGCGCGATGGCGGCGCTGCGCGAGGTTGTGTCCAACCTGCCGGGTTTCCTGTCGCAGAAGAATCTGCGCGACGAAGACTTGCACCCGGTCGAGCGCATCGCGGCCATGGCGGTGTGGGACACCGTGGGCGCGATGGGTGTGCCGCAGTACGCCGCCAATGGCGAGCGCGTCGACGCCTACCAGTTCGCCGACCTCAAGCTGAGTACCAAGGTCGCCGCAGGCTTTCACGCCGTGGCGCTGGATGAGATGCGCGGGGACTTCACGCCGACGCTGTGGGAGCCGGATACGCATGTCACGCAGATGCTTTTCCCCGGTGCGCATTGCGACGTGGGTGGCGGCTACCCCACGCGCGACAACGAGAGTGGCCTGGCCGACGGCGCGCTGAAGTGGATGAGCGACCAGCTCGCGGGTGTCGGCGTGAAGTTCAGCGCTGCCGGCCTGCGCGCGCTCGCGCCCGATTCGCACGGCGTGGCACATCGGCCATGGGCGCATGGACCGTGGAGACTGTTGAGCCCGAGACCGCGCAGCTTCAGCGCCGCGATGGCGCTGGCTGAACATGGCTCTGTCGTTGAGCGCTGCGCGGCGCAGCATGTGTTGCATGAGCCGGGTGAGCGCCCCGCGCGCTATACGCCATTGAACCGACCTGCGAGATAGACGACATCGACTGCATGACGCCGAGCTGGCCACGCTGGCTCGATGAGTCGGTGCGACCATAGAGCAAGCCTGCCGTCCACGCTCAGGCTGCGCCGCTTGCGCCTCACGTCGCGCATAGATCGGCCGCTGCTCCGTGGGCATCTCCCCGCTCGACGACCTCGGAGCTCGAGGTCACGGGGAGCTCCGGGTCAAGTCTTGCAATCCAACATCTAGCCCGGCGCCAGCCAATTGCGTCGCGCCAAACAGCCATCGCCAGGCAACCACCAACGCAAGAGAAAGCTTGGGCTTCGCGGCCTTGCTTCGTACCAGCGTGGCAAGTATTGCCGGCCAAAAGCACCTACTCACCAGTGCTATTGCCTACGGCCCGGGCGTTTCGCTGTGCGGGGTTGATGTCAGCCGGGTCATCGAGCGCTGAACGCAATCCGGCTTCGACAACGGGTCGCACCTTTGGCTGGGCCCACTCGACCACCGGTTGATAGCGCGCTCAGGCCCTTTGCGCCGTCGGCGCCGCCAAAAAGTTATGCGTGGCGTACCACAGCAAATGCCGGTTGTTGCTGTAGCCGGCGCTGTGCGCGGTGTGCGGCAGCATCACGAACTGGCGGTCACCATTGGGCAGCTGGCGGTAGAAGTCGATGAGGTCGTCCTGGCTTGAATTGCCATCGTGCTCGCCGCGAATCATCAGCACCGGGCCCAGCACGCGCTTGGGGTCGACCAGGGGCAGGTTGGCGGCCATGTCGAGGTAGGTGCCGGTGGGCACCTGGTCGCCGAACTTCAGCTCGTCGTTGGCGATGGCTTCGGCCACCGCAGGGTCGTAGCTCGACGCGTGGCCGTCACGCGTGAAGATCGAGCGGATCATGGCGGCGTCGCGCAGCCGGCGGTTGCTGGCGCGCAGCTGGTCTACGCGTGCGGCACGGCGGCCGATCTCGGGGGAGCCGGTGCCTTTGTAGGTAAAGGCCACGAGCACCAGGCGGTCGATGTGGTCGGCATGCACTTGGGCGTAGGCGCCGGCGCGGATGGCACCCGAGGACGTGCCGTACATGTGGACCTTGCTCACGCCCGTTTGCGCCAGCACCAAGGGCATGGCGGCTTCGAGGTCGGCCACGCCGCTGGCGATGTCGGAATTGTTGCCTGAACTGCCCGAGCGGCCGTAGCCGTCGTGGTCCATGGTCCAGACATCGAAGCCGTGGCGCGCCATCACGTTCATCATTGAATACTCGCCCTTGCCCGGCACAGTGAGGTCGTAGGAGGAGCGCGTGGAGTTCGACGAGCCGTGCACCATGAAGAGCACGGGCCGCGGCGCCTCGCCCCGCTTGGGTGCGCCGATGCGCTTGCGCCAAATGTTGAGCTTGATGGCGCCTTTGGTAACCCAGTACTCGGCGCTCCATACGGTGCTCGACATCGTGCTTTTGGCCGCCTCCGCAGGCGCCGCGTGTGAGGCAGACGCCAGCGTGGCAGCCAGGCCGACGCTGGCAGTTTTGAGCAGGCTGCGCCGGGCCAAGCTCGGGTTGTTGGCGTGGGTCGGGTCACTCATGGTCTTGTCCTCGTGATGAAGTGCGCCTGCACTGGCGCGTACGTCCATGATGCAGCGCGCTAGCCCTTGCCGGTGGAGCCGAAGCCGCCCTCGCCGCGCTCGCTGGCCTTGAACTCTCCCACCACGCGGAAGTTGGCGTGCACGACGGGCACGATGACCAGCTGCGCAATGCGCTCCATCGGCTGGATCGTGAAGGCCGCACTGCCGCGGTTCCAG
>JANMMH010000004.1:0-3667 GCA_031373055.1 Rubrivivax sp.
ATTGGTGCTGATCCTATCTGCCTTGGAGACCAGCCATGAAAATGATCATCGAAGCACGACTCGTGGTTGACCTGGGCTGTCGGCGATCGCGGTTGGGGTGCCGGGTAACCGGCATCCCTACCGCGATCGTCAACACCCCGAGCGCTGTCGTGCGACGGCGCGTCGGTACGGATGGCAATCATGTGGCCGTCAGCATCGCGACAGAGATGCTTGCCGCCATGTGCACCACCCCCTACCTGCACAACAACGATGCTATTGTTCGACTCCCTTTTGAACCACCGAGCCGTCCATGCCCAAAAGAGAAAGCAAACTCAGCTTCCGCCTGGAAAGCGAAACCGGCACCGAACAGATCGCCCGCCTGCGCAAAGAACTCGGCGCGATCGACGTGGCGGGGATGTTTTCTCGCTACCGCAAGATGTACAAGTGCGTGAACGTACCTGCTGAGCGCATCGCCGCGTTCACGGGCCAGCCCGAGGGGCACATGCTGCAGGCACTGCACGCCATGATGCCCAGCATCAACCAGTACCACGGCGTGACCAACGTCAACTTCAACATCGTGCGCCGCCGCGCACGCGAGTTAGCGCAAGACCGCCACAAGTTCCAGCCCATCCACATGGTGCTGGACAAGAAGGGCGTCGCCCACCTGCTCAGCGGCCGCCACACCGCCGTGGCGCTGGTGTTGATGGGGGCCGAGTCGATCCCGCTGGTGGAGTACCCCTCGGACAACGAACAAGAGCGTTTTCGGGTCGTGATCTCCGCCAACGACACACGCAAGGTCGGTCGCTACGAACGTGTGCAGCATTCGGTGTGGCAGCTGACGGGCGGCGAAGCCTGGGCCGGTGATCAGCTCTTCGAGCAGACGGTGCTCAATCCCAGCGACAAGGCCGTCTTCGCCACGCATCTGGTGGTGCAGATGGGCGAGCCGAAGTTGCGCGCCAAGTTCGGCGGCGACGAAAAGGTCGCCGATGCCATCAATCCGCCCGGCCTGATCAGCTATCTGCGCACCGCGCTGGGCCAGGAACTGGTCGACGACAACGGCAAGCGCATCAGCTTTCGCAGCTTCAAGTCCAGGCTCAAGCGCGCCGTGCAGTTTCTTGACGCGTACTACACCGCTGTCTCGGCCAGCGATCGTTTTCAGCCGGGCCAGCAACTCGGGCCCTTGCTGCTCCAAGCCATCGGCAACGTCGTCAACACGCTGGAAGATGCTGGGGACGAGCCGGCGAATTTTGCCGACGTGGTGGCCGACTACGTGCTGCGCAACACCGCAGAGATCGTGCAGGAGAACGCCACCACCATCACCGCGCGCTTGAAGGGCGTGGTGCAGCGGGCGAAGGGCCGGCGTGAGTAGTGCGACTGGTAGTGCGACTAGCAGTGCGACTTGGCGCGGCGATGCGCCGGATTCTCCGGCAGCCTACCAAGGCACGGAGGGAGCACTTGGTTGGTGTCCGGCCTACGCGCCATTGGCTGGGATCCAGCACCCGATCTATGTTCGGTGCTGGATGTTCGGTGCTGGATAGACCGCCATTGCCGCTTTGACGACAACGAACCGCAACGGCCACGAAACCAGTGCGCCCGTGGAGCATGGCAGGCGACACGGAGCCGTTCGCTCAGGTTCGCGCGGTGCGAGACATGGTGGGCCCAGACGGCCCCGACCCGGCCCTATCTGGACGGCGTCAATCAGGATGGCCGGTCGGCCAAGCTGTTTGGCGCGCCCCAGGCACTCCCTGCTCACGAATGCACGATCCGCGGGCAGTCATCTTGATGTGCGTGCGCTGGTATGCCCCCCGGCCCACTCAGTTTGCGGTCATGCCCGACGAGGTTTCACTTCGTCCTTCGCGGAGCTGTTTCCGCGATGCACTCGACTAGGTTCAACGCCGCGAGCATGAGCATCTTCTCGGCTTCGGTCTTGATACCAAGGAGGCCGTGCTCCTTGAACTTGCCGTAGACGTAGGCGAGCAACTGCTGCTCGGCGTGGGCACCGACCGCGTCCAACGTGGCTTGCGCTTGTAGCTGCGGCGTCATGCCCTCGATGAAGCGCACACGTCCTGAGATCCGCTTCAGGCAACGTTCCTGATCGTCTTCGGAGACGACCGGCCAGCTTCTGCCACTGAACTTCATCGCTTCGAAGAAAACGAGCAGCAGGTTCAGCACCACCTCGACTTGCTCAAGGGTGGCTCCATACCGCTGCAGGACAAGCACCGAGTAGAAGAGGTTGGGCTGGTCAGCGTGGACTTCTTCGGCGAGCCGCTCGCGCTCCTGGAAGCTCATGCCCTCGACGTGCAGCACGGCGTCGACGAGATTGCGGCTTGAGATCGATGCCATGCGCTACTTGTCGAATCCGGTTTGGTGTCTACCGCTTCCAGAACGCCTCGACCGCCTTCATCCGGCGGCGCTTCTCGGTCGTGACGTAGACGGTCGTCGTCGCGAGCGACGCATGCCCCAGGTTTTGCTGGGCGATCTCGATGGGCATGCCGCTGGCGATCGCATGGCTCGCGTGCGAGTGGCGCATCCAGTGCGTGCTGGCCTTCTGGAATCGCTCGGCACCCTTTGCATCGCCCTGCCCTCGCAGGACGGTCGCGCAGTCGGCGAAGAAGGCCTTGATCTGGTCATAGAACGTCGTTGCCGCGATCCCCTGCCGTGGGTCGATCGCCTGTCCGGTGCTCAATCCCGGCGCGCGCTCGGCCGCGTCACTGGCCTTGCCCAGCACAAACGCCCCCTGGTTGCTGACGTCCTCGGGGTCCGCATCGAGCCCCCGCGACACCAGGTACCTGGCCAACTCGCCCACGACTTCTGCCGGCACCGGCACCTCGCGCTCCTTCTGCCCCTTGCCGATCACCCGCAGCATCCAGCCCTGCATGGGCTGATCGTCCGACACATCGGCCGCATTGGCAGCAAACTCGACCCACTGCAGGTCATCGACCTTGGCCGCCACCACTTCCGACAGCCGCAGGCCGGTGGCGTAGAGCAGATGCAGCCCGAAGGTCAGCCGCTGGTTTGCAGAGGTCGTTTGCAGCATCTTCAACTGCCCTTCGATGAACTGCCATTGCGCGATGCTGAAGCTGCGCCCGGCGTTGACTTTGGGCCCCGAGGTCCGTGGCACGCCGACCGCCGACCAAGGGTTGCCCATCAGGTAGTTCTGATCGACGAGGAAGCCGTAGAGGTTCTTCAGGATCGTGACGGCATGCCGCTGCGCCGATGCCGACAGCGGCCCCTCGAACGGCCGCCACAGCGGCGACCAGCGTTCGCGCCCGCGGTCACCACACCAGCGGCTGCGCGGCTGCGGGTCGGCCAGGAAGTCCCGGTACAGGGTGCAGTCCTCGTTGCTCATCGAGGACAGGGCCTTGCCCTTGTGTGTGACCGCCCAGAGCAGGAAGCGCTCGGCTTCCTTGCGGTAGGCGCGCTGGGTGTTCGACAGCGCCTGCAGCCAGTCCAGGCCTTGCTCGATGCCGGTGTCGACCCCAATGTGGCGTTGGCGTCGCCGGGCTTTGAGGTGGGCTTTTTGATCGGGGGTGAGGCCGTGCTTGGAACGCAGCCAGGCGAGGATGGCCTGGTAGTCGTTGCTCGCCTTGAGCAGGCACTGGGCCTGTGGGCGGCGGTACAGGCCTCGGGTGCCATCGAGCTCGGCCGGCACGATGAACTTTTCCAGGGGGCGGATGGCGGTGGCCGG
>JANMMH010000724.1:0-11749 GCA_031373055.1 Rubrivivax sp.
CTTGATGACGGGCACGCGTGCCTCGGTGCTGATGCGCTCGATCAAGCCCTTGCCGCCGCGCGGGATGATGACGTCGACGTACTCGGGCATGGTGATCAAACGGCCTACCGCCGCGCGGTCGGTGGTGGCCACCAGCTGCACACCGTCGCTCGGCAATCCCGCACCTACCAGCGCTTGTTGCACCAGGCTGGCTAACGCCAGATTGGAGTGCAGTGCCTCGGAGCCGCCGCGCAGCACGCAGGCGTTGCCGCTCTTGATGGCCAGCGACGCGGCTTCGATGGTCACGTTGGGGCGGCTCTCGTAGATCATGCCGAAGACGCCCAGCGGCACACGCATCTGGCCCACGCTGATACCGCTGGGGCGGCGCTTCAGGCCGCTGATCTCGCCAATGGGGTCGGGCATGGCGGCGATCTGCTCACAGCCTTGCGCCACCGTCTCGATGATCTTGGCCGTAAGTTTGAGGCGGTCGACCAGCGGCTCGGCCAAGCCGGCCTGTGCGGCAGCGCGCACATCTTGGTCGTTAGCCGTGATGAGGGCTGCCGACTGCTCACGCAGCAGCGCGGCCAGGTGGCGCAATGCATCGTCCTTGGCGGCCGTGGGCGCTGCGGCCATGGCGGCACTGGCCGCACGCGCGCTGGCGCCGACGTGGGCCATGTAGGCGGCGATGTCGGTGATGGGTTCATTCATGTGCATGGTGGCGCGATTTTCGCCCATCGCTGCACTCACACCGCGTTCACATTGGAAACAGCGACAACACCCACAACCACAGCGCGGCACTGAGCACAAACGCGGCGGTGGTGACCAGGATGCTGGCCGTAGCTTCGACTTCGAGCACGCGGTAGCGCTGCGCAAAGATGAGCGCGTTCGAGCCCGAGGGCAAGGCGGCCATCATCACCAGCACACCGAGCGGCACGCCGCTCAAACCAAAGCCCCAATGCGCCGTGACCAGCACCAGCGCGGGGAATGCGAAGAGCTTGAGCAATGCCACCTCCAGCACGCCGGCCCAGGCGCCCTTGAGGCCATAGGCGGCAAGCGAGACACCGATCAACACCAGGCACAGCGGCACGGCGGCTGCGCCCAGGCCCGCCAGCAACTCGTCCACTGCCGGGTGTAGACCCAGCCCGGCGAGGTTCCAGCTGATACCCAGCAGCACCGGCAGCACCACCGGGTGCAGCAGCATCTGGCGCACGGTGCTGCGCAGCGTGGCCGCCAGGCTTGCGCCGTGGTCCTGACGTGCGAGGTCGAGTTCCACCAGCACGGTGGCCAGCGTCAAGAGTGCCACGCCATGCAGGCTGACGACGGCCACGTGCAGCGCCAGGCCCGCCTCGCCATACAACGCCGCCGCCATCGAAATGCCCAGCTGCACCGCATTGCCGTAGGTGGCGGTAACGCTGCGCGACGCCGCCGCCGCCGCGCCATGCGCCACGGTCCGCCCGCGCTGCCAACGGTGCACGCACCACAGGAAGAGCAGCATCGGCAGCAGGTACGCGCCGAGCGTGCGCCAAGGCAGGTGTGCGAAGTCGATGCGCGCCATAGTGCGAAAGAGCAGCGCCGGCACGAAGATCACGAAGGCTGTGTTGGCGAGCACCCGCGCGGCGAATTCGCCGCGCGTGCTGCTTGCGCCTTCGCGCGAACCGTCGAGCCAGCCCCGGCGCCCGGCGAGCCAGCCCAGGGCAATGGTGAAGAAGATGGCCGCCAGCTTGGCCAGGATGGCGGCCGTCATCGTGTGCCCACCTGCACCACGTTAGCGCGCCGCGTCAGGCCGCCTTTTTCGCCGCCACTTTCTTCGGCGCAGCCTTCTTGGCTGCGGTCTTCGCAGCGGTCTTCACCGGCGCGGCCACCTCTGCGGCGCCAGCGGCTTTGCCCGCAGCCGTCTTGCCCGCTGGCTTGGCCGCACGCGGCTCAAACGCGAACATCACCTTGCCTTCCTTCTTGTCGAAAGCCAGGAAAGCCTTGAACTTGCGCCGCGTTTTGTTGGAGACAAAGTTCTCCAGCAGTGCCGTCTTGCCGCTCGTTAGCAAGAGCGTCATCTGCTCGCGCGCCACCGGCTGCTGCAAGATGATCTTGCCGCTCTTGAAGTCGCAGGTGACGGTGGCGCCCACGCTGTGCTCGCATACGTAGGACGTGCCGTGCTCCAGCACGCGGCCCTGGCATTTGGGGCAGGCGCCGAGCGACACCTGCTCGCCAAAGTCCACCGGCTCGCCGTCGCCCTGGCCGTTCTTCGCGTCGTCGCCAAAGTCGAATTCGAGCTTCCAGTTTTTCGTCTCGTCGTCAAACGCGAGCTTGAGCTCGGCGGTGAACGGCCAGCCGGCTTTGGAGCGAAAGCCTTCGAGCGGGCCGATTTTCTTGTCGCGCAAGAAGGCGTCGGCCTCGCGCACTTCAAAGGCGCGGCCGGCGGGGATCTTGGTCATCGAAAAGCCGCAGCCTTCGCTGCCATCGGCCACCACCTTGCCCATGCACGTGAAGCGCCGGTAGTTCTCTTTGACGACACCGCCGCAGTTGGGGCACGGCGTGGAGAGCGTGGCGTAGTCGCCGGGAATGGAGTCGCGGTCGTACTCCTTGGCTTTCTTGACGATGCGCTCGGCCATCTTGGCGATCTCGGCCATGAAGGTGTCGCGCTTCAAGCGGCCGTGCTCCATCTCGGCGAGCTGGTATTCCCAGTTGCCGGTGAGCTCGGGCTTGGTCAGGTCTTCGATTGCCAGCCCGCGCAAGAGCGTCATCAGTTGGAAGGCTTTGGCCGTGGGCACGAGCTCGCGGCCGTCGCGGAACATGTACTTCTCAAAGATCAGCCCTTCGATGGTTTGGGCGCGTGTGGCCGGCGTGCCCAGACCCTTTTCGCGCATGGCTTCGCGCAGCTCTTCGTCTTCGATGAGCTTGCCCGCACCTTCCATCGCTGACAGCAGCGTGGCCTCGCTGTAGCGCGCTGGCGGCTTGGTGGCCAGCGCCTTCACGTCCACGCTCTCGGCGCGCACCAGCTCGCCGGGCTTGACCGGCACCAGGTTGGCATCTTCGTCTTGCGCTTCCTTGCCGTACACCGCCAGCCAGCCGGGGTTGACCAGCACCTTGCCGTTGGTCTGGAAGTTGTGCTCGGCGCCGGGCACGCTAACTTTGCTGATGCGCGCGGTCACCATGAACTCCGCCGAGGGGTAGAACACCGCGATGAAGCGCTTGACCACCATGTCATAGACCTTGGCCTCGGCTTCGGTCAAGCTGCGCGGCGCTTGCAGCGTGGGGATGATGGCGAAGTGGTCCGAGACTTTTGCGTTGTCGAACACGCGCTTGATGGGTTTGACGTAGCCTTCCTTCAAGCCCTTGCGCGCATGCACCGCCAGCTCACGTAAGGGGCCTGGCAAGTCCTCCGAGCCGATCATCTCGAAGGTGCTCTTGACGGTGGCCAGGTAGTCCTCGGGCAAGGCGCGTGAGTCGGTTCTGGGGTAGGTCAGCGCCTTGTGTTTTTCGTACAGCGCCTGCGCAATCGACAGCGTGGTCTTCGCCGAAAAACCAAAACGCCCATTGGCTTCACGCTGCAAGGTCGTCAGGTCGTACAGCAGCGGGCTGGCCTGCGTGCTGGGCTTGGCTTCTTCGTTCACCACCGCCGGCTGGCCCAGGCAGGCTTTGGCAATGGCCTCGGCGTCGGCGGCGTTCCACAGGCGGTCGGCGCGCTGCTCCACGTCGTCGGGGTTCTTCTTCCAGGTCGGGTTGAACCACTTGCCCTCGTACTGGCCGGCCTCGGCGTCGAAGTTGGCCTTGACCTCCCAGTAGTCGCGCGCCACGTGTTTGCGGATCTTCTCTTCACGCTCAACCACGATCGACAGCGTGGGCGTCTGTACACGCCCGACGGTCGTTAGAAAGAAGCCCCCGTCGCGCGAGTTGAAGGCCGTCATGGCGCGTGTGCCGTTGATGCCGATGAGCCAGTCGGCCTCGCTGCGGCTGCGGGCGGCGTCGGCCAGGCCCAGCATTTGCTGGTCACTGCGCAAATGCGAAAAGCCGTCGCGGATGGCCTGCGGCGTCATGCTTTGCAGCCACAGGCGCTGCACGGGTTTGCTGATGGGAGCCTTCTCGCCCGCCGCGAACTGCACGATCAGGCGAAAGATCAGCTCGCCTTCACGCCCGGCGTCGCAGGCGTTGATGAGTGCGCTCACGTCCTTGCGCTTGACCAGCCGCACCACCGCGTTCAGCCGCGACTTGGCTTTGTCGATAGGTGCCAGATCGAAATGCGGTGGCACCACGGGCAGGTGCGCAAAGCTCCACTTGCCGCGCTTGACGTCATACGCCTCGGGCGCTTTGATCTCCACGAGGTGGCCCACGGCCGAGGTGACGACGAGACTTTCGCTCTCGAAGTAGTCGTCGTGTTTGTCGAACTTGCCCGCGGTGGGGGTGAGCGCGCGCACGATGTCTTGTGCGACGCTGGGTTTTTCTGCGATGACGAGTGTCTTGCTCATGCTTCCTGTTCAGGCCCCGGGCTCACGCCAAGTGCCATGCCTACAATGCCGACCCTTGCGCGCACGCACACATGCGCGCGCGCCCATGATTTCAATGTACCGAATGAAGACGCCAGCGCAAGTGACCGTAAACAACAACCCCGGCGCCACCCTTTCTGGCCGGCGCATCCAGGTCCGAAAAAGCGGTGTGCATGGCAAAGGCGTTTACGCACTGCGCGAGATCCCCGCCGGCAGCGTGCTCATCGAGTACATCGGCGAGATCATCGACTGGAAAGAGGCGCTGCGCCGCCACCCGCACGACCCGTCGGACCCCAACCACACCTTCTACTTTCACATCGACGAGCAGCATGTCATCGACGCCAATGTGGGCGGCAACGCCTCGCGCTGGATCAACCATGCCTGCGAGCCTAACTGCGAAGCGGATGAGACCGACGGCCGCGTTTTCATCAAGGCGCTGCACGACCTGTCGCCCGGTGAAGAGCTGTTCTATGACTACGGTTTGGTCATTGACGAGCGTCTAACGCCCAAACTGAAGGCACAGTACGCATGCCGCTGCGCCAGCCCCGTGTGCCGGCGCACGATGCTGGCGCCCAAGCGCCGGGCCAAGCGCTGATGCGATGGCGTTGACGGCACACGCCCAGGCGCTTTGGCAGCAGCTCGAGCCGCTGCTGCCGGGCTTGCGTGTGGAGGTGCTGCCACGTTGCGCGTCGACCAACACCACGCTGCTGGAGCGCACACGCGGCGGCGACCTCGCGCCTTGCCTGCTGGTGGCCGAAGCGCAAACACAAGGTCGCGGCAGGCTCGGGCGAGGCTGGACCTCAAAGCCAGGTGCCTCGCTCACCTTTTCGCTCGCCCTGCCCTACGCGCCACAAGACTGGAGCGGCCTGTCACTCGCCGTGGGCATGTGCCTGGGCGACGCACTGGACCCGAGTGGCCTGCGCATCGCGCTGAAGTGGCCCAACGATCTTTGGCTGCGCGACGGCCCCGGTCGGGGCCGCAAGCTCGGTGGCATCTTGATCGAGACGGTGGTGGTGGCGGGCCAGCGCGTCGCCGTTATCGGCATCGGCCTCAACGTGCTGGCGCAGCCGGACGCGGGCTTGACGCACGGGCTGGCGGCCCTGCTTGAGCTCGACACCGGCGTCACCACCGCCAGCGCGTTAGTCGCGGTGGCGGCGCCGCTGCTGCACATGCTGCGCCGCTTCGAGAGCGAGGGCTTCGGCCCGCTGGCCGCGCGCTACGCCGTGCGCGACTTGCTGCGCGGCCCGCACGTGCTGACGACGCAGGCGGGCGTGCCCGAAGGTGTGGCCGACGGTGTGGATGCGCAGGGCGCGCTACTGGTACGCGTGGATGCGGGTGCAGATGCGGGCGCAGGCAGCCTGCGCCGCATCAGCAGCGGCGAAGTCAGCGTCCGCCTGCAAGCCACCGCAGCGGCAGCAAGCTGATGCGCCGCGCTGTGCTCATCGGGCTGGTGGGGGCCAACCTCATCTTCTTTGCCTGGGCGCGCGACTGGCTCGCGCCGATGTTCCCCGCGCCGCTGCACGGCGAGCGCGAGCCGGCACGGCTGGCCTCGCAGGTGCGGCCTGAGGCCATTGCCGTGCTGACGCCTAAAGCTGCCAGCGCCGCCGTCTCCGCCGCGCGCGCTGCGAGCATGGCCGCAGGCGAGGCCGAGCTCTGCGTCGAAGCCGGGCCGTTGGCGGGATCGGACGTCTCCGTGGCCGAAGGCGTGCTGGTGCAGGCCGGCGTGGCGCTTGAGACTTGGCAGCAGCGCAAGTTGGAGGCCAACACCTGGCTGCGCATTGAGCGGGCCGGCGCGGCGCTGCGAGAGCAGCTGCGCGGCATCAAGCTGGGGAGCGGGCAGGCGGAATTTACCGCCTGCCGCTGAGCTTTCGCCGGCTCCTTAGAACTCGTAGCGCAGCGTGGCCTGGATGGCCCACTGCGACTCGCCTGAGTTCTGCTTAGTCACCAGGTCTTCCAGGCTGCCCAGGCTATAGATGTACTTGCCCGCCGCGTTGACGCCGTTGTAGTTGACGAAGCTGCGGTTGGACGGGAAGGCGATCTCGTTGATGCGGCCCCACTTCTTGTTCAGCAGGTTGCCGAAGTTCAGGAAGTCGAGCACGAACACGGCCTTGTGCTTGCTGGTGAAGCCGGGCAGTTCCTGGCTCACGCGCACATCAACGTTATTCACCCAGGGTGCAAAGGCGTTGTTGCGCCCGACGACACCGCCCTTGGCCGCTGCCAGCGCCGGGTTGGCGTTGACGATGTCCCAGAACTTGGCTTCTTCGGCCGCACCCCCGCGGAACACCACCTCGCCCGAGCCCGCCGCCGTCGGGATGTACATCAGGTCGTTGCCGCCGATGCCGTCGCCGTTCAAATCGTTGAGGTAGGTCCAGGAGTAAGGCTTGCCCTTGCGGCTTTCGACGAACATGCCGAAGCTCGTGCGGTAGCTGCTGATGAAGGCCTTCGACCAGGTCATGTTCGCCGTGAAGCGGTCTTTGGTCAGGTAGTTGGAGTTCTGCAGCGTCTCTTCGTTGGGGTTGAAGATGTTGCGGCCGTTCCAGTTGGAGTTGGACGTCGACGAGGTCAGCGGGCTGACTTCCTTGGCCGTCGTGTAGGTGTAGGCCACCCCCCAGCCCAGGCCGTCGCGCGCGGGCTTGTTCAGCGCCAGCGTGACGGCGTCGCCGCCGCCCTTGCTCGTCTCCTTGGCCATGAAGACGTTGGCAAACGATGCGTTGCTCAAGGCGCGCGTGCGCGACTGGCCTGCCGGCGTGGCGCAGGCACCGGCGGTGATGGGCGTGCCGTCGGCGTTCCAGCAAGCGCCGTCGAAGCCCTCGCTGCGGTAGAAGAGGTCACGCCCGTCACTGCCCAAGCGCGTGCGGTTGCCCAAGTTCAGGTGCTCGTAGTAGATGCCCGACTTGGTCTTGGTGTGCAGCCATTCGGCACTGGCCGTGAGGTTGCCCACCAGCGGCAGTGTCGGCAGTTCGGTCTCAAAGGCGAGGTTGAACTTCCACACCGAAGGCTGCTGCAAGCCGGGTGAGAGCGCGTCCACGGCGGCGGCCGGTGGCGTGCCCGTGAGTGTGGGCTGGGCGTCGGGGTTGGCACTGAACCTGGCGTTGGCCGCCGCGCAGGCGGTGAACGAAGCGCAGTTGTATTGCACCGTCGCCGCTCCGGTGTTCGAGTACGGGTTGGACAGCCAGACGTTGGCTGCCGCGCCCTGGAACAGGCCAAAGCCGCCGCGCACTTGGCTGCGCTGCGCCAAGCCCGGGTCCCAGTTGAAGCCCACTCGCGGCTGCACCAGCACGTTGCCGTCCAGCGTCACCGTGTTGTCGATGCCGAAGCCGCCGGTGGCGCGCGTGTGCGCGCTGCCGCTCACGCTGCCGGGCACCGCCGCAGCGGCTGCGGCGGCGTTGGCAATGGGCTTGTCAGGCACGCTTTGCTGGTCGACGCGCAAGCCCAGACTCAGGTTCAGCGACTTGTTGACTTTCCAGTTGTCTTGCAAGAACACACCCGTGTTGGCGTAGCTCCAGACCGCCACACCATCGGCCAGCACACGCCCCGGGCGCGGCAGCTGCACCGTGTAGGCCGAAGGCCGGCCAAGGCGGAAGTTCTCCAGCGCTGCAGCTTGCACGGCCTCGGCCGTGGCGGTGGTGCAGTTGATGGCGCCGAAGCTGTAGGTGATCGCCGCGCTGCTGTTTTCGCAGCGGAAGGTGTAGTTGCCGTTGGTGTTTTGCAGGAAGGCGTTGTAGACCTCGTTGTTGGCGTAGTCGCCGCCGAACTTCAGCTCATGGTTACCCAGGGTGAGGTTGCCGCCAAAGTAGGCATCCACCGTGTTCGTCTCCAGCACGTTGAAGTGTCGGCTGAGTTCGGTGCCGAAGTTGAGGAAGCGAGCGTTGGCGTTGACCGTCGTCGGCGTGCCCGCAGGCAGCGCGCCGGTGATCGAGATCCCTATGGCCGGCAGGCGCTGGCCGTTGACGGGAATCGGCAGGCTGGCGTAGTCGCGCTTGGAGAGCTTGAGCTCGGTGCTGAAGTTCGGCGTCCAGTCGGCGAACCACTGGCCGACCAGGCCTTCAATCTTCTTCTCTTGGTTGTACCACCACGAACTCAGCGACAAGCCTGTGCCCGAGAAGCCGACGAGGAAAGGCTCGGTCTGCTCGGTCTTGGTGTAGCGCAGGTTGGCGCGGTGGCGATCGTTGATGTTCCAGTCGAGCTTGAGAAGCGCATCTTTCACCTGCAGCGCAATGCCGCTGGGCACTTCAGCCGTGCCGACGTCCATGCCCCACGTGTTCTTGGCGATGGCGATGGTTTGGTCGATGGCAGACTGCGTGATGCCGACATTGGTCACGGTGCTGCCCAGCGGCCCGAAATCGGGGCGGGTGCGTGAGCTCTTGAACTCTTCGTAATTGGCGAAGAAGAAGAGCTTGTCCTTGACGATGGGTCCACCCAGCGTGAAGCCCTTGGTGTCTTCTTTGAACTTCGGCGCGGCGAAGGTGCTGTTGGTGGTGCGGTTGAAGCGCTCGCCGACCATCGCGTCGTCGCGCCAAATGTAATAGACGCTGCCTTTGATGTCGTTGGTGCCGCTCTTGGTGACGGCATTGATGTTGGCGCCGGTGTAGCCCTTTTGCGTGACGTCGTAGTTCGACAGGTTGACCTGCACCGACTGGATGGCGTCGATGGAGATCGGCTGCTTGACGGTGGGCAGGTTGTTGGCTTCCAGACCGAACGTGTCGTTGTTCGTCATGCCGTCGATGGTGATCGAGTTGAAGCGCGTGTTCTGGCCGGCGGCCGAGATCTCGCCACGATCTTTGTCGGTCTGCGCCAGGCGCGGGTCGTTGCGCGCGTAGTCCTGCAAGTTGCGCTGGATCGACGCGTAGGCGCCCAGTTCGCGCGCGCTGATGTTGGTGCCCGAGCCCATGGCGTTGCGGTCGAGCTGCGGGCTTGCACGCCCGGTGACGCTCACGGTCTGGCCGGCGGGCAGCAGGGTCAGGTCGACGTTGGCCGTTTCCGCAAGAGTCAGGAACACCTCGTCGCGCTTCTCACTCGCGCCGCCCTTGATCACGGTGATGGTGTAGGGGCCGCCGACGCGCAAGCCGCGCACCCAGTAGCGGCCTTCGCCGTCGGTGGTGAGGCGGTTCACCGAGCCCGACTCGTTGTGAACGATGGTCACCGCCGCGCCGCTGACGGGTTTGCCGGCGCCGTCGACGATGCGCCCGGTCACGGTCGACGTGGTGTTCTGCGCCAGCGCCGGCGCCGCCACGACGATGGCCACGGCGGCGCTCAAAGCGGTACGGGTGAAGCCCGTCCAAAGGGTGTGATGCATGGTGTTGCCCTCGAAATGAATATGGTCGGCCCCGTTTGGACCGGTGCGGAAAACTCTAGCAGGCATGCAAGCCCCATGCCGCCACTCGGGGGTGTTGCTCAGCCAGAGGAACTACGACTTGAAACGCAGCGCGGATTGTGTGTGGCGCCTCGATTCGTCAGACCACATACTGGGTGCCAACCAATGTCGGTGGCGTGACAAACCCCTGCGCCCGGGTGCGGCGTCGCGGCCACACGACAGGCCTGCGCACCACCTTGGCACCGCGCGCACCGCAACGTGGCGCGGCTGCGGCGCGGCGGTAGCCTGGCTCAGCGGCGCGCTGCTTTGGGTGCGGCTGCGCCGGCCATCGTCGGCACATTGGGCACGATGAAGTCGCGCACCAGGCCCACGTAGAGCGGCGTGTCACCAAATGGCCCACCCAGCACGTACACGCCGTCCATCACATAGCCCGCGCCGCTGGTCACCACCACGCCGAGGTAGATGCCGGTGGCGGGGTGATAGCGGTACACAAAAGGCTTGGAGACCTGCGTGGCCGGCCGCTGCGGGAAGTACTGCGGGAAGGCCCGCTCGCCGAAGTTCATGAGCTGGCGCGCCAGCTCCTCAGGCGCGTCCGGCGTGAGCACCGTTTGCACGGCGGCCAGCATGTCGAGCATGCCGGCGCCACACAGGCCTTCGCGGCAATAACATTGAAACTGATCGGTGCCGTCCGGCGCGCGACACATCGGCACCACCGTGCCGTCGCCGCTGTCGCCGCCGGTGGTGGGAAACGGCCGGGCGCTGCGCTTGAGCGCGTCGATCACCTGCGCCGGCGTCAAGTCGCTCCTGGCCGACAGCATCAGCGCCACGGTGGCGGCCACCAGCGGCGACGCGAAGCTCGTGCCGACGCTGGTGGTGTAGCTGTCGGTCCAGCTCGAGCCGCCCGCCAAAGGCCCACGCAACCCCAAGTTGCTGGTGGTGGCGATGGGGTACAAGCAAGGCTCACCCGCGCCGGGGTTGTTGATGCAGTTGCCCGCCGGCGCGCTGATGGTGACTTCCGGCCCCA
Source organism: Rubrivivax sp. (assembly GCA_031373055.1). Taxonomy (GTDB): domain Bacteria; phylum Pseudomonadota; class Gammaproteobacteria; order Burkholderiales; family Burkholderiaceae_C; genus Rubrivivax. The sequence continues at coordinate 10,799 of JANMMH010000724.1, forward strand.
CATCCGAAAAACCGACCTTGCTGCCGGCATGGCGCAGCCCCGCCACCGCAACGGCCCCCGGGCAGTTGGCGGGCGCACCCACGGCGCGGCCGGAGCCGTTGCCGGCCGAGACCACGACCACCGCACCGGCCTCGGTGACGGCCTGCATGGCTTCCAGGTAGAAGGCTTCGCAGGGGCCTTCGCCGCCCAGGCTCAAGTTGAGCACGCGTGCCGGCGTGTTGTTGCGCGGCACGCCGGGAACATCCAGCCCAGCGGCCCAAAGCATGCCGGCGGCGATGTCGGAGTCGTAACCACCGCACTTGCCCACGACACGCACGGGCAGGATGCGCACGCCCGAGGCCGCGCCGGCAATGCCCTGGCCGTTGTCGGCGATGGCGCCGATGAGGCCGGCCGTCTTGGTGCCGTGCCAGGAGCTGTTGGACGCGCCACATTGATAGAAGTCGCCGCGGCGGTTGGCGTCTTCGCTGGAGGTGATCCAGCTGCCGGGGTCGCTGGCGTTGGCGTCGCGGCCGTTGTTGTCGTTCGCGGTGCGTACCTCGGCAATCATGTCGTAGCCGGGCAGCACGCGGCCGCTGAGGTCGACATGGTCGCCCAGCACGCCTGTGTCGAGCACAGCCACGACCAACGACGCATTGGCGCTGACGCGGTCCCACGCCCCTTCGGCGTTGATCGCTGCCGGCACAAGCACTGTGGGCGCACGCAGGTACCACTGCCCGACATCGGGCCCCAGGCCGTTGGGCGGGCCGGCGGCAAACCGCGGGTCGTTGGGCACGTACAGCGCGCGGCGGCGGTGGTCGACCACGGCGTAGGCCACGTCCGGATGCAGCGCCAGCTGGCGCGCGAGCGTGGCGCTGTCGATGCCACTGGCCGTGATGACCTGTGCACGGGCGGTGACCATACGGCCGCTGGTGAGTGCGCGGCCGGCATGGCGCGCCAGCCCATCGGCGCGGC
>JANMMH010000055.1:0-2832 GCA_031373055.1 Rubrivivax sp.
CTTCAACCTCTTCGAAGCGCTGCGTAAGGCACAAAAGGAAGTGCTCATCTCGTCGCCCTACCTGGTGCCTGGCAAGACCGGCATGGAGCTGTTCAGTGGCCTGCGCGCGCGCGGCGTGAAGGTGACGGCCATGACCAACTCGCTGGGCTCGACCGACGAGCCGCTGGTACATATCGGGTACACGACCTACCGCGACAGCATGCTCTCGCTGGGCGTGGAGATTTACGAGATCAGTGGCTCGCGCGTCAAACGCAACCGCCGCGAGAACCTCTTCGGCGCGTCCCTTGGCCGTTTGCACGCCAAGCTGGCTGTCATCGACAGGCGCTGGTTGTTCGTCGGCTCGATGAACCTCGACCCGCGCTCGGCCACGGTCAATACCGAACTCGGCGCCGTGATCGACAGCTCGCAGCTGGCGCGCGAGATGATCCGAATCATCGACATCGACCGGCTGCAAAGCGCTTACCGCTTGCAGCTCTCGGCCGACGGCCAACGCTGCGTGTGGTTGGGCTTCGAAGACGACAAGGAACTGGTGCTTACCGAGGAACCCGACTCGACAGCGTGGTTGCGCTTCAAGCTCAAGCTACTACGACCCTTTGTGCCGGAGTCGCTGCTCTAGACCTCGACGGCGAGCACCGCGGCCAACGCGTTGTGGCGCAAGGCCTGGATCAACCAGGCTTCGAAGTCGACGCCGTCTCCGCCAAGTTGCAGCGCGACGTCGAGGCTGTGGCCCTCGAGCAGGGCTTGCGTCAGTCGCGCGCCTGCTTGGTCCAGTGGCAAGACCTGCACCCTGCTGCCGCCCGCGCGTGTGACCCACGCCGCCTGCGCGCGGCCCGTACGCAAGGCGGCGCGCGCGGCAGCAAAACGGTCAGCGCTGGTGCCCTCAGACGGGCCGGTCGACGGCCCGTCTTGATGTGCAGACCAGATCTCGACGATGGGGTGGGCCGACGTGACCACAGCCGTACCTATTCGCAGACGGACAAACAGTTGCTCCGGCTCGGCCTCGCCGAGTCGATGTAGCCCCTCGGGTGGGAGCTCGTCGTCGACCGCGACGCTTGCGCGATGCACGGCCCAGTCGAGCCGGGCGACATCGGCGAGGTAGGTTTCGGTCGCAAGTTGGGGATCCTGTGCAATAGCGTCGGGCAGGCGTTCACCCCAGCAAGCCAGGTCACCGCGTACGGGCGGATGTTGAAACCAATGCACACGTGCCATGACGGCAAATGCGGCAAGGCCCATCAATTGCGCCACCGTCGGATAAGCAGCGGCCAAGGCGCGTGGCGCCAATGCTGCGGCGTTGGCGCGGTAGGCCGCGATGCCGAGGTCAAGCTCGGCTGCGGGACCAGCGAGGCCGGCGACGGCGGCGTCGTGCTCATCGCGCAGCAAGGCCAACAGGCGCCGCTGCCGCCCAGCTTCAGCGCGCCACGCGTCACCACCCGGCTCGCTGTGCATCGCACTCACGAGCCTGCCTCCGCACACGCCGCCAGGCGCGTGCCAGCCGCATCAGCTTCGGCCAACAAGACGGACAGTGCCGGCACATCGTTGTCCCACTCAATCAAGGTCGGCACCGGGCCCGCGCGACGAATCGCGTGCTCGAAGACTTGCCACACCGATGCGCGCACACAGCTGCCGTGATCGTCGATGGCCAACTCGCCGGCGTCGTCGTAGCCGGCGAGATGGATTTCACCGACAGCACGCACGTCTAGCGCGTCGATCCATCGGCACGCCTTGGCCACCGCAGCGGCTTCACGGCGGGACGCTGCGCTGGTGTCACCCTCATCGCGCCCCAAGCCAGACGACCGGTCTTCGTTCCACGCGTTGACGACCAAGTTGTTCACGTCTAGCAAGACGCCGCACCCCGTACGCCCGGCCAGCAGGTTGAAGAACTCGGGCTCAGCCAAAGTGTCGCGCTCGAAGCGCAGATAGGCCGAGATGTTTTCGACCAGGATGGGCCGGCGCAGCCTCTCCTGCACGGCGTGCACATGGCGCACCATGATGTCCAGCGAGGCCTCGTTGAAGGCCAATGGCAGCAGGTCCGCTGCATGGACGATGGGCCCATGCGTCGCAGCTCTTGCAAAGCACGCGTGATCGCTGACACGTACCGGGTCGATGCGCTCCACCAGCGCGGCCAGCTGCTCCAGGTGCCAAGCGTCCAGGCCGACCGCGGAGCCGAGCGACAGTCCCACGCCATGCAGACTGACAGGCCAGCGTTCGCGTGCAGCGCGCAGCACGCCGGCTGCGGCGCCGCCCGCACCAAAGAAATTTTCGGAATGCACCTCGACAAAGGGCAAGGGACATTCAGGCCCGTTTAGCAATTCGGCGTAGTGCGCTTGGCGCAATCCGATGCCCGCAGTCACGTGCTGGCCCAACGACGAACCCACACCTGCTGGCAAGGCCTGCGGCGCGCTGGCAGCGTTCAAGATCCGGGCTTGGCCGGGGTGCCGTAACCCGACCCGACCTCATCGGCCGTCTTGCCTTTCAGGCTCGTGCAGGTGCCTTTGGGCACGTACTTCCATTCGCCCGGATCGAAGTCGACCTTGGACTGGCCAGCGCAGATGTGTGTGCCTGCCAAATTGTTGCAATCGTTCTGTCCGCGCTTGGCAATGCCGTAGCAGGCTTCCTTGCGCCGGTCGCGTGGTGCGGCGCAGCCGGCCAGGCCGACAAGACCGAGTGCGATCGCTGATGCCAGCGCGGAGGAGACGGTTCGACGGCGAGTCATGGTGGGCTCCTGAAGGGGATTCATGCGGTAGTCGTTCTCGACGAGCATTTTCATACGGCGTCCGCGCAGACCACGCATCCCGCCGTTCGCGCCGGCAGCATCAAGCCGAGCTACCAGCC
>JANMMH010000072.1:0-1650 GCA_031373055.1 Rubrivivax sp.
AGGCCTGGGCAGCGGCACGGTGGTCTTTGGCATCCACATCGCGGCACCCGTGCTGGCCTTCGCGCCCGACTCGGCGCTGGATCGCGTGGCGCGCGAGCGGCTGTCCACTGTCTACATGCCGGGCTGGAAGATCACCATGCTGCCCGACGCGGTGGTGCAGACCTACACGCTCACCGCCGGCCGCGACTGCCCCGCCGTCAGCCTGTACGTCACACTCGACGAGCACACGCTTGAAGTACGCGCCAGCGTAACGCGCATCGAGCGTGTGCCCATCGCGGCCAACCTGCGCCACGACCAGCTTGACGCGGTGGTCACCGAAGACAGCCTGGTCGGCCGCGTGAGCGCCGACTACGCCTTCGCACCCGAGCTGGCGTTTGCCTTTCGCCTGGCGCAGGCGCTCAAGGCCAAACGCGAAGTCGTGCGTGGCAAGCCAGAAACCTTCAACCGGCCCGACTACAACTTCAAGCTCGTGGGCAATGACGGGCCGCCAACGGGCGACGAGCCCGTGAGCATCAGCACGCGCAAACGCGGCGCGCCGTTGGACCTGATCGTGGCCGAGGCCATGATCCTGGCCAACAGCACCTGGGGTGGCTGGATCGCCGAGCGCTCGGTGCCCGGCATCTACCGCAGCCAGGCCAGCATGGCGCCGGGCATCAAGGTGAAGATGGGTACACGCCCCGCGCCGCACGCCGGCATGGGCGTGGCGCAATACACCTGGGCGACGTCGCCACTGCGTCGCTATGTCGACCTGGTCAACCAGTGGCAGATCATTGCCTGCGTGCGCCACGGCAAGACGGCCGCGCTGGCGGCACCGTTTCGGGCCAAGGACACGGCGCTGTTCACCATCATCTCCAGCTTTGACGCTGCTTACAGCGCTTACAACGACTTCCAGCAAGGCATCGAGCGCTACTGGACATTGCGTTGGCTGGAACAAAACGCGGTGACCGAGCTGGATGCGGGTGTGATGAAGGAAGGCCTGGTGCGCGCCGAGACGCTGCCGCTGGTGTTCACGGTGCCAGGCACCGACCGCCTGCCGCGTGGCAGCCGCGTGCGTGTGCGCGTGCAGGGCGTGGACTTGCTAACGCTTGAGGTGCATGCACAGCTTGTCGCTCGCATCGACGATGCGTTGTCGCCCGCGGAGCCTGCCGACGCCGAAGCCGACGAGGAGATGTTGGCCGGCGGCGGCCTGCATCTGGCCATCGCGGTCGACGAGGTCGACGCGAGCGACGCAAGCGCTACTCCGGCCCGGGCCGCGCCCGCCTGAGCTTGCGCGTGATGTGGTGGCGTCGCCTCTCGGTGCTGCAATGGTCGCTGCTCGTCTCGGTGGGGCTGCACGCGGGCTTGCTGGGCTTTCGCATCGTCAACCCTGAGGGCTTCAACCGTACGTTTCAAGACACGCCGTTGGAGGTCATCCTGGTCAACGCGCGCTCAACTGAAGTGCCGCTCAGGGCCCAGGCCATTGCGCAGGCCAGCCTGGCCGGCGGTGGTGACGCCACCAAAGGCCGCGCGACGTCGCCCTTGCCTGCCGCGCAGACCATGGAGCTGGGCGACGCGCCAGACCAAGCCAGGCGCCGCATCGATGCCTTGCAAGAGCAGCAGCAACAGCTGCTGGCGCAGATTCGCCGCGAGCTGGCGCAACTGCCGCCGCCC
>JANMMH010000075.1:0-2523 GCA_031373055.1 Rubrivivax sp.
CGCTCCGAGCAGACAAAGCTGTAGCGCGTGGTGCAGCAACATGCCGCGGCCGGCCGAGGCGGCGCTGCGGGCGATGTTGCACAAGGCCATCACACGCACGATGACGCTGCTCACCCGCCGAACAACCCAACCACGACCAGCTACGGACGTTGGGTGGCCGATGGAGCGAAGTAAAGGAGGAGGGTCGGGTACTCCCGGCCCGGGGGACATGAGCGGAATCGGCCACCCAACGTCCGTGGCCGCCTCGATGCCGGCAAGCGGTCAGTTGAGAGCGAAGGCAACCGCCCAGTGTCTACACTGCCACCATGAGCGAAGAACTACACGACCTCCTGGCCAACAACCGCCGCTGGGCTGCCGCCACTGAAACGCGCGACCCCGGCTTCTTCACGCGTCTCGCCAAGCAGCAAAACCCGCGCTACATGTGGATTGGCTGCGCCGACAGCCGCGTGCCGGCCAATGAAATCACCGGCCTGGACCCGGGTGAAGTATTCGTGCACCGCAACGTCGCCAACCTCGTCGTGCACTCGGATTTGAACGCCTTGTCGACGATCCAGTTCGCAGTGGAACACTTGAAGGTCGAGCACATCATGGTCGTCGGCCACTATGGCTGTGCTGGCGTGCGCGCAGCCTTGAAGGGCACGCGCATTGGCCTGGCCGACAACTGGCTGCGGCACGTGCAAGACGTGCGCCTGCGCCATCGCAAACGCCTGGACCACCTGCCCGCGGCCGAGCAAGAAGACATCTTGTGCGAGATGAATGTGATCGAGCAGGTCGGCAACGTTGCCTTGTCCACCGTGCTGCAAGACGCCTGGGCGCGCGGGCAGAAAGTGTCGGTGCATGGCTGGGTTTATGGACTGCGTGATGGCTTGCTCAAAGACCTGGGTGTGACGATGAACGGGCCCGAGCACGTGGTGCAGGTCTTTGGCGACGCGCTCAAGCGCTACCCGCGGCCTGACCTGCGCGAACGGGAGTGAATGCATGTTCCCGCACAAGCTCACCGACGGCGGCGCCTTTGACATTGCGCAGGCGCTGATCGAAGGTTTTGATCGTCACTACCGCCTGTTCCGTGAAGCCAGCGCCAGCGCCAAACAGCGATTCGAACAATCCGACTGGCATGGCCAGCAGCGCGCACAAGCGCAGCGCATCGAGTTCTATGACATTCGCGTCGAAGAGTCGGTGCAGCGGCTGAGGCTGGAGTTTGGTGTCGACCACTTGTCGATGGACATCTGGCAGCAAGTCAAATTGCACTTCATTGGGCTGCTGACCGACCACCATCAACCCGAACTCGCCGAGACTTTTTTTAATTCGGTGACGGCCAAGCTGCTGCACCGCAGCTACTTTCGCAACAACTTCATTTTTGTGCGCCCGGCGATATCCACCGAGTACATCGAAAACGAAGAGCCGGCGGCGCTGCCCACCTATCGCGCTTACTACCCAACGCGAGAAAACCTGCGTGAGACCCTGTTGCGTGTCGTGCATAACTTTCAACTGGAGGGTTGCTTTGAAGACCTGCCGCGCGATATTGACGCCGTGCTGGCAGCGATGCAGGCCGAGACCAAATTGCCGCTCGCCCAGTGGCGGCTGCGCGCCAATTTTCAGATCCAGGTGCTGAGCTCGATCTTCTATCGCAACAAGGGCGCCTACATCGTGGGCAAGGTCATCAACGGCTTCAACGAGCTGCCGATGTGCCTGCCCGTGCTGCACAACGAGCGCGGGCAACTGGTCATCGACACGGCGCTCTTTCGAGAAGATGAGCTGCTCATCGTCTTCAGCTTTGCGCGCGCTTACTTCATGGTCGATATGGAAGTGCCCAGCGCCTACGTGCAATTCCTGCGCAGCCTGATGCCGCGCAAACCGCGCGCCGAGCTCTACAGCGCGCTTGGGCTGCAAAAGCACGGCAAGAACCTTTTCTACCGCGACCTGCTGGCGCACCAGCGCCACTCAACCGACCGCTTCCGCATCGCACCGGGCATCAAGGGCATGGTCATGCTGGTGTTCGATTTGCCGTCATTCCCGTACGTCTTCAAAGTTATCAAAGACTTTTACCCGCCGCAAAAAGAAACCACGCGCGAGCAGATCAAGGGCAAGTATTTGCTGGTGAAGCAGCACGACCGCGTGGGCCGCATGGCCGATACGCTGGAGTACAGCAACGTGGCCTTCCCGCGGTCGCGTTTCGAAGACGAACTGGTGGCCGAGTTGCAGCTGTTTTGCCCTAGCCTGCTTGAAGAAGACGGCGACATGCTGGTCATCAAGCACCTGTACATCGAACGGCGCATGATCCCGCTCAACATCTACCTGCAAGATGCCACACCCGAGCAACTGGGCCATGCGGTGGTGGAGTATGGCAATGCCATCAAGGATCTGGTGGCGGCCAATATCTTCCCGGGCGACATGCTGTGGAAGAACTTCGGCGTCACCCGCCACGGCAAGGTGGTTTTCTACGACTACGACGAGATCGAATACCTGACCGACTGCTTCTTCCGCAAGGTGCCCGAGCCGCGCAACGACGAAGAGGAAATGTCG
>JANMMH010000132.1:0-4725 GCA_031373055.1 Rubrivivax sp.
TGTCGGCGCTGTGGGTCGTTGCCGAGCTGTCGGAACAAGACATCGCCAGCGTGCGCGAAGGCGCCAAAGCACGCGTCACGACGACGGCCTACCCGAACGAAGCCTTTGACGGCCGCATCAGCTACGTCTACCCAACCATGAGGGCCGAGACGCGGACCATCCCCGTGCGCGTGGAGCTGGTCAACGTGGGCGGCAAGCTCAAGCCCGCGATGTTCGCCATGGTCGAGCTGGCCGTGGGCGGCAAGGCTCCCGTTCTGAGCGTCAGCGACTCGGCAGTGATCGACACCGGCACGCGGCGCATCGTGCTCGTGCAACTCGATGCCGGGCGCTTCGAGCCGCGTGAGGTGGAGGTCGGCGCGCGCGGCGAGAACCACGTCGAGATCGTCAAAGGCCTCAAGGCCGGCGAGATGGTGGTGGTGGCGGCCAATTTCCTCATCGACGCCGAGAGCAACCTGAAGGCGGCCATCGGTGGGATGGGCGCGGCACCGGCCGGCGCGAGTGCGCCTGCTGCTGCTGCGGTGACGGCCACGACGGTCGGCCACCGCGGCGAAGGCCGTGTCGACATCATCGACACACCAGCCGCCACGGTGACGCTGACGCATGGCCCCGTGCCTTCGCTCAAATGGCCGGCCATGACGATGGCCTTCAAGCTCGCGAACCCCGCGCTGCTAACGTCCATCAAGCGTGGACAAATGGTGCGCTTCGAATTCGTCGAGCGCGCGCCGGGCCAGTACGTGGTCACAGCGCTGAGCGCTGCGCCCGCACCGCCCACACCGCCCGCCACCGCACCCGCCGCGCCGGCGCGCCCCGCCTCCCACAGCGGCCACTGACCACCATGCTCGCCAAACTCATTCAATGGTCAGGCAGGAACCCGTTCCTGATCCTGCTGGCCACGCTGTTCATCATCATTGCGGGTGCCGTCGCGGTGATGAAGACGCCGCTCGACGCCTTGCCCGACCTGTCGGACGTGCAGGTCATCGTCTACACCGAAGTGCCCGGCCAGGCGCCACAGGTGGTGGAAGACCAGGTGACCTACCCGCTCACCACCGCCATGCTGGCGGTGCCGAAGTCCAAGGTCGTGCGCGGCTTCTCGTTTTTCGGCGCGTCCTTTGTCTACGTCATCTTCGAAGACGGCACCGACATCTACTGGGCGCGTAGCCGCGTACTCGAGTACCTGAACTTCGCCTCAAACCGGCTGCCCAAAGGTGTGGTGCCCACGCTCGGGCCCGACGCCACGGGCGTCGGCTGGGACTACCAGTACGTGGTGCTGGCCACGCACAAGACCCGGGCCGAGCTGCGCACCATTCAGGACTGGTACGTGCGCTACCAGCTCACCAAGGCGCCGGGTGTGGCCGAAGTCGCTTCGCTCGGCGGCTTCGTGCAGACCTACCAGGTCACCGTCGACCCACTCAAGCTGCGCACGTTTGGCATCCCGTTGATGAAGGTGTCGCAAGTCATCCGCGACTCCAACCGCGACGTCGGTGGGCGTGTGGTCGAGATGGCCGAGACCGAGTACATGGTGCGCGGCAAAGGCTACTTGCGTGGCAAGGCCGACATCGAAATGCTGGTGCTGAAAAGCGAAGGCGGCACACCGGTGTTGATCCGCGACGTGGCGCGCGTGGAGATGGCGCCCGACGAGCGGCGCGGCCTGTCTGAACTCAACGGCGAGGGCGAAGTCGTCTCGGGCATCGCGATGTCGCGCTTCGGCGAAAACGCGCTCGAGGTCATCCACAACCTCAAAGCCAAAGTCGCCGAGATCTCCGCCGGCCTACCCGAGGGCGTGAGCATCCAGGCCGTGTACGACCGCTCGGACCTGATCCACCGCGCCATCAAAAACCTGTCGATCACGCTGCTTGAAGAAAGCGTGATCGTGGCCATCGTCTGCGTCGTCTTCCTCATGCACGTGCGCTCGGCGCTGGTGGCCATCGTCATGCTGCCGGTGGGTGTGCTGATCTCCTTCATCGCCATGCGGCTGCTGGGCATGAACTCGAATTTGATGAGTCTGGGCGGCATTGCGATTGCCATCGGCGCGATGGTCGACGCCGCCATCGTGATGATCGAGAACGCGCACAAACATCTGGAACGTCTCGATCAGCGCAAGCCCGTGCACACGCTCAAGGACCGCGCTGACGCGATGCTCGAGGCCTGCCAGGAAGTGGGCCCCGCCCTCTACTTCTCGCTGCTCATCATCACGGTGTCCTTCCTGCCTGTCTTCACGCTCGAATCGCAAGAGGGGCGGCTCTTCTCGCCGCTGGCCTACACCAAAACCTTCGCGATGGCGGGCTCGGCGCTCTTGTCGGTGACGCTGGTGCCGGTGCTGATGCTGCTGTTCATTCGCGGCCGCGTCATGCCCGAAGCCAAGAACCCGGTGAACCGCTTTTTGATCTGGGTTTACCGCCCGATCATCGAAGGCGTGATGCGCTGGAAGAAGCTGACGATCGCGCTGGCGCTCATCGCGATGGGCGTGTCTTACTACCCCGCGTCCAAGCTCGGCAGCGAGTTCATGCCCACGCTCAACGAAGGCACGCTGCTGTACATGCCTTCGTCCTTGCCGGGCATGTCGATCACCAAGGCCGCCGAGGTCTTGCAGACGCAGGGCAAGATCATCAAGAGCTTCCCCGAGGTGGAGTCCGTTTACGGCAAGGCCGGCCGCGCCAACACCGCCACCGACCCGGCGCCGATCGAGATGTTCGAGACGGTGATCAACCTCAAGCCGGAAGAGCAGTGGCGCGCTGGCCTGTCGCTCGATGCCTTGATCGCCGAGATGGACAAGGCCTTGCAATTCCCCGGCATGTCCAACGCCTGGACGATGCCCATCAAGGCGCGCATCGACATGCTGTCGACGGGCATCCGCACGCCCATCGGCATCAAGGTCTTCGGCAAAGACCTCGGCGAGATGGAGCGCGTTGCCAAAGAGATCGAGGCCGTGGTGAAGACCGTGTCGGGCACGACCTCGGCCTTCGCCGAGCGGCTGACCGGCGGCAGCTACCTGCACATCGAGCCCGACCGCATGGCACTCGCCCGCTACGGCTTGGGCGTGGGCGAGTTGCTCGACGTCGTCGGCACGGCGCTGGGCGGCGAGATGGTGACCACCACCGTCGAAGGCCGCGAGCGCTTTGGCGTCAGCGTGCGCTACCCGCGCGAACTACGTACCCATCCCGAGCAGATCGCACGCGAAGTGCTGGTGCCCGTGATGGGCGGCGCCGGGGTTGCCACGACCGTGCCGCTGGGCCAGGTCGCGAAGGTCGTGGTGGCGCGCGGCACGCCGGGCATCCGCACCGAAAACGCGCTGCTCTCGGCCTACATCTATGTCGACATCCGCGGGCGCGACATCGGCTCCTATGTCGCCGACGCGCGCAAGGCGGTGGCCGAGCAGGTGAAGTTCCCCCCCGGCACCTACATCACCTGGAGCGGCCAGTTCGAATACATGGAGCGCGCGATCGAGAAGATGAAGGTCGTGATTCCGGTGACGCTGCTGCTCATCTTCCTGCTGCTGTATTTGAATTTCCGACGCCTGACTGAGACCTTCATCGTCATGCTCTCGGTGCCCTTTGCGCTGGTGGGCGGCGTGTGGCTGATGTGGTGGCTGGACTACAACCTGTCGGTGGCCGTGGCGGTGGGCTTCATCGCGCTGGCCGGCGTGGCGGCCGAGACCGGCGTCGTCATGCTCATCTACCTCGACCACGCATGGGCTGCGGCGCAAGAACGTTGCCTGAAGCAAGGGCGCGTGCCGAGTGCGGCTGACCTTTACGCCGCCGTCATGGAAGGCGCCGTTGAGCGCGTGCGCCCGAAGATGATGACCGTGGTGGCCATCATGGCCGGTCTGCTGCCGATCATGTGGGGCACGGGCACCGGCTCCGAAGTCATGAGCCGCATCGCCGCACCCATGGTCGGCGGCATGGTCTCGTCGACGCTGCTCACCTTGGGCGTTATTCCGGCGCTCTACGCGCTCATCAAGCAATGGCAGCTGAAGCATGCCGCACCAGGCGAGCCAGCGTCGCCTACGGACGTGGCGGTCGCCACGGGTGGGGCGCCTTGACACCCACTGGTCCTTTGCAGTTCATCACGTATGGAGTCACATCATGAACGTTCAAATGAAACCCTCGCGGCGCATCACCTCGGCACTGCTGCTGAGCCTGGCCCTGGCCGGCTGTGCGTCGGGCCCCGGTGCACCAAGCGCCGAGCTGACACAGCGCATTGAGTCCGCGCGAACGCGAAGCGATCACCAGGCCTTGGCCAGCGAGTACGAACGCGAGGCCGCCGCAGCCCGCGCCATGGCGGAGAAACATCGCAAGATGGCCAAGAGCTACCAGGGCATGCTTGCTGGTGGACGCGGCGCCGGCAACATGGCGGCGCACTGCAACGTCATCGTGCGCAGCCAGGAAGCCATCGCCACGGAATACGAGGGCATGGCCACGGCGCACCGGCAGCTTGCGGCACAAGCACCCAGCTGAGTTGGTCGTGACTGACAAACCGCGCATGTCACGCAAGGTCGCCGCGCCGGCCATCACGCCGGCGCTGACCCACTTCGAAAGGAACTCACCATGAACCGACGTCACTTGCTTGTCCGCACCACCGCCCTGTCTGCGCTGGCCGCGCTGCCCGCCTGGGCCGCCACAACGCCAGCGCCCAAAGTCGTCGTCTACAAGACCCCCACCTGCGGCTGCTGCGGCGCCTGGGCCACGCACATGCGCTCGGCCGGCTTCACGGTGGACGTGGTTGAAG
>JANMMH010000148.1:0-2277 GCA_031373055.1 Rubrivivax sp.
GGGGTCTCGAGACCGAAGCTGGCACACAAGGTTTCGAAGGTGACGCGCGCGCCGACATGGCTGAAGGTGGCGCCGTCGAAATCAAAACCCAGCGCGCGCTTCGGCGCGGCCGCCGTGTCGGCCAGCCACTTGAAGCGCGCATCGGGGTCGATGAAGCGGCGGATGAGCCAGGCGCTGGCCAGCCTGTCGACCCACGGCCGCTTGCGCGTGGCCCAGACGCGGCCCTGGTAGTCGGCCAGCGCCAAGCGTGTGATGCCACGCACGGCGGCGCGGGGCTCGCCCGGCGCGCTGGCGCGGGCGGCAGCAGCTTCCAGCGCTTCGATGGCGGCGCGCGCTTGCGGCTGCGCCGGGCCGGGGAAGTAGTCGATGGCGGCGAGCTGCTCGAAGGCTTTGCGCAACTTGCGCGTGGCCTTCAAGGCGTCGTCAGACGGGTTGGCACGTGGCAGCGGGCGCGAGCGGTGCGCCAGCGCGATGAGCTCGGCATAGTCGGCGCTGCGGTCGAACAAGGCGGCCAGCTCGCCAGCTGTGTCGTCAACACTCAGTACCCGCGCGCTGCCGCCGCTGTCCACCACGTCGGCGGCCACATCGTCGAGCAACTGGCGGTGCACCGGGCCGTCGGGCAGCAGGAACACGCCGTCGCGCAGCACGCCGGCACCGCAGGCCTTCAAGGTGCGCCAGGCACGCATGCGCGCCGTGGCGTTTTGGGTGGGTAGGGAGAGGACCAGCAGAGGGAAACGCATGTGTGTAATGTAATCTACATTTAGTAGGTAACGCAACAGACTCCGTGGATGATTGGCGACATTAGACTGCCGGGCCATGAACCTGCTTCCAGCCTTTGCCCGCAGCGCCGCATGCCTGTTCGCGCTGCTGCTGTCAGCCTGCGCCGCACCGCCCATCGACATCAGCCGCGTGCCGGCACAGCCCACGCCCAGCGCGCTGGCGCCAGGCTGGCAACACGGCGCCTTCATGGAAATCTTTGTGCGCGCTTATCAAGACAGCGATGGCGACGGCATCGGCGACCTGCGCGGCCTGATCTCGCGCCTGGACTACCTGCAAAACCTGGGCGTGCGCGGCATCTGGCTCATGCCCATCACCCAGAGCGCCGATGGCGACCACGGCTACGCCACTACCGACTTCCGCGCCATCCTGCCGCAGTACGGCACGTTGGCCGACTTTGACGAGCTCATCACGCAGGCACACAAGCGCGGTATCGGCGTCATCATGGATTACGTCATCAACCACAGCGCGGCCGCGCACCCACTCTTTGTGGCCGCGCGCCAAGACAAAGCCTCACCCTGGCGCGACTGGTTTGTGTGGTCGCACGAGATGCCGCTGGGCTGGGACATCTGGGGCAAGAACCCCTGGTACCACGTGGGCGCCGCGCCCTGGCTGCACATGGGTGAAGTCAAAGACTTGCCCAAGCCAGGTGCGGACGCGCGCGACTTCTACTTCGGCACCTTCGGCCCGCACATGCCCGACTTCAACTTTCGCCATGCGCCGGTGAAGCAGTACCACTTCGACAGCCTGCGCTTCTGGCTCAACCGCGGCCTCGACGGCTTTCGCCTGGACGCCGTGCCGCACATGGTGGAGGGCAGCGCCAAAGACTGGAACGACCAACCCGAAAGCCGCGCCCTGACACGCGAGCTCAAAGACCTGGTGACGAGTTACCCGCAGCGCTGGACCGTCTGCGAAGCCACCGCCGAGCCGGCCATCTACGCCAGTGCCGAGGTCTGCGGCGCGGCCTTCGCCTTCGGCTTTGTGCATCACTACGTGGAGGCCGCGCGCGGCAAGGCCGCGTCGGTCAAGGTGGTGGCCGAGTACTTCACCAAAGCGCCGCAAGGCTTGTCGACCTTTGTCTCCAACCACGACATCTTTGCCGGGCGGCGGTTGTGGGACCAGCTCGACGGTGACGTCGCCAAGTACAAGCTCGCGGCGGCCGGCTACCTGCTGCAACCCGGCACGCCCTTCATCTACTACGGCGAAGAAGTCGGCCAGCCGGGGCTGCCGGGCTTGAAGGGTGACCTGCCCGTTCGCGGGCCCATGAGCTGGACGAGCGATGGGCGCACAGCAGGCTTCACCAGCGGCACACCGTTTCGCGCCGTGGCGCCCATGCTGGCCACGAATAACGCGCAAAGTCAGCGCCAACAGCCCGACTCGATCCACGCCTTCTACAAAGCCATGATCGGCCTGCGCAACCAGCACGCGTCGATCGCGCGCGGCAACTATGAAGCCGCCACGGCGCAAGGCCTGGTGGCGAGCTGGCAGCGCAAGTTCGGC
>JANMMH010000149.1:0-14673 GCA_031373055.1 Rubrivivax sp.
AGCACCAGCGTGCCGAAGAAGTAGCGCAGGAACTGCGCCTGCATGGGCTCCAACTGCGTGGTGAGCACACGCGCCAGGGCGTTGAGCAAGCAAAAGAGCAGGCCCGACGCGCTGGCCCACAAGAGCGCGTGCGTGGCCGGCGAAAGGGCTTGCGCGCGTGACTTCAAGGCTGCGTGTCGGCCGGCCCAGCCGGGGCGCGCTGCGTGGGCTTGGGGCTGCGGCGCAGGGCGGGAATCGGGCGGGGTGGGCATGTAAGTTCAGAATAACACTGCGGCTGTGGGCGCAACCCAAGCGCCGCGCCACCACTCGAGGCCACCACCATGCTCAACCGTCGTACCTGTTTGTTGACCCTGGCCACGCTGAGCAGCGCCGCACGCGCGCAAAGCGCCTGGCCGAACAAACCCATCCGCTACATCGTGCCCTTCGCGCCCGGCGGCACCACCGACATCCTGGCGCGTGTGGTCGGCGAGAAACTGGCGCTGGCGCTGGGCCAGCCGGTGGTCATCGACAACAAGCCCGGCCAGGGTGGCTCGGCCGGCGCGGCCGAGCTGGCACGCGCCGCGCCCGACGGCTACACCATCGGCGGCGGCACCATCAGCTCGCACGCCATCAACGCCACGCTGTACGACAAATTGCCCTACGACCCGGTGACCAGCTTCGCGCCCATCACGCTCTACGCCACGCAGCCCAACGTGCTGCTGCTGCACCCCAGCGTGCCGGCCACTAGCGTGCGTGAGTTCATCGCGCTGCTCAAGGCCAACCCCGAGAAGTACAGCTTTGGTTCGGCCGGCAACGGCACCTCGCAGCACATCTCGGGCGAGCTCTTCAAGACGCTGGCCGGCGTGCGCATGCAGCACATTCCCTACCGCGGCAGCGGGCAGATGCTGCCCGAGCTCTTGGGCGGCACGCTGCCGGTCGCGTTCGACAACATCGCCAGCGCGATAGCGCATGTCAAGGCCGGCAAGTTGCGTGCCTTGGCCGTGACCACCGCACAGCGCAGCAGCGTGGCACCCGACGTGCCGACGCTTGCTGAGAGCGGCCTGGCGGGCTACGAGATCAGCAGTTGGCAGGCCGTGTTCGCGCCGGCGGGCACGCCTGGGGCCATCGTCGAGCGGCTGTACAGCGAGATCGCGCGCATCCTCAAGACACCCGATATCAGCAAGCGCCTGAGCGAGCTTGGCCTGGACCTTTCAGGCATGCCACCGGCCGAGCTGGCGGCCTTGGTGAAGGCCGATGTGCCGCGCCTGGGCAAGGTGGTGCGCGAGAGCGGGGCCAAGGCTGAGTGAGGGTTGGCTAACGTTTGAAGTAAGCGGCTATACGCGGCGCAAGGGCTGCCATCGCCGCATGGTGCACACTGCCCGGCGCGCCCTTGCGGCTGCTCACAGGAGATCTGCTCATGCAACGTATTGGATTCATCGGTGCCTCGGGAATGATGGGCCATGGGATGGCCAAACACCTGCGCGCCAAGGGCTACCCCTTGGCGCTGACGGTTCACAAGAATCGCGCGCGCGTGGCCGACCTGCTCGACGCTGGCGCCACCCTGGCGGCGACGCCCGCCGCGCTGGCGCGCACCAGCGACATCGTCTTCGTGTGTGTCACCGGCTCGCCGCAGGTCGAAGCGGCCGTGAGCGGGCCTGAGGGCCTGCTGGCGGGTGCCGTGCGCGGGCTCGTCATCGTCGACACCTCCACTGCCGAGCCCGACTCGACGAGCCGATTGCGTGCTTTGTGCGAAGCCCAGGGCGTGCAGTACGTCGATGCGCCGCTGGCGCGCACGCCGCTCGAAGCCGAGGCCGGGCGCTTGAACGTGATGGTCGGCGCCACCGACGCGCAGTTCGCGCTGCTCAAACCGGTGTTGCAGGCCTTTGCCGAGAACGTGTTCCATGTCGGCCAGCCAGGTGCCGGGCATGTGATCAAGCTGCTCAACAATTTCATTGCCCAGGCGATCTGCACGGCCACGGCCGAGGCCTTTGCCGTGGGCCAGCGGGCGGGCGTCGACCTGAAGCAGCTGGTGGCGCTGGTCTCGGCCGGTGGCGTCAACTCGGGCCTGTTTCAGATGATGAGCAAGACGCTGGATGGCGATCTGGCCGGCCTGCGTTTCGAGATGAACAACGCCCGCAAGGACATCCGCTACTACACCCACCTGGCCGAAAACCTGGCCGTGCCGACGGTGGTGGGCGAGGCGGTTCACCAGTCGCTGGCGCTGGCCTGCGCGTTGGGTTACGGCGAGAAGTTCGTGCCCTCGTTGGTGGAGGCACAAGAGAAGCTCACCGGCGCGACGATCGTGCCGCGTTAGGCGCCTAGGCGAACGTCGGCGCAAGCACGCCCGTCGCGGCCGCGCCAGTCGACTCTTCGAGCAGCGTGACCCGCCACAGCGTGCGCGCGTCGTCGGGGTCGATCAGGGTGGCGGAGTGCAGCAGCGCCGCGTTGTCCCAGACGACGACGTCGCCGACCCCATAGCGCAGGCTCAGTTGGTACTTCGCCTGCGTCGAATGCGCGGCCAGTTCATCGAGCAGCGCGCGCGCTTCGGCGTCGGCCATGCCTTTGATGCCAAACGAGCTGCCCGACACCGCGTACAAGGCCTTGCGGCCGGAGATGGGATGCGCGCGCGCGATGCGGTGCGTGACGAGCGGCATGCGCGCCCTTTGATCGGCATTCAGGGTCGATGCCGCCGTGCGGCTTGCCTCGTCGACATCGTGGCGATTGCCATAGTGATGCACCGCCAGCAACGGCTCGATGCGCTCTTTCATCGTGGCGCTCAGATCGTCGTAGGCGGCGAGCTGGTTGGCAAACAGCGTGTCGCCACCGACGCGTGGCACCACGCGCGAATACAGCGTGGTCGCCCGCGCCGGCACCTGCAGGTACGAGTAGTCGGTGTGGAAGTAGGAGCCAGCGTCCTGCAGCCTGGTCGGCTTGCCGTGCTTCTTGACGTTGGACAGGATCAGGATGTTCGGATCGTCCGCGTGGTGGAACTGGTCGATCACATGCGGTTGTGGCGCTCCGATGCGGCGTGCGAAGGCGAGGAATTGCGCCGCCGTGATGTGCTGCGCTCGCAGCACCAGCACCTGGTGGGCGTAGAAGGCCCGCTCGAGTTCGCTGAACAGCGCATCGGACAGAGGCTGGGAGAGGTCGACGTCGGAGGTCTCGACGCCGAACAGTGGCGACAGGGGCGTGAATCCGAGCATGAGCTCGCGTCGTTGAGGCGAGCCTACAGCGTGCCGGGCGGGAACAGCCGCGGCAGGAACAGCGCCACGCTGGGCCAGACGATGATCGCGGCCAGCACCAGCAACATTGGCACGAGCATGATCAGCGTGTCCTTGAGCGCGTCGACGATGCGGATCTTGGCCACCGCGCAGGCGATCATCAGACACAGGCCGTAAGGCGGGGTGACCAGGCCGAAGGCGAGTGCGACGATGCCGACGATGGCGAAGTGCACCGGGTCCATACCGGCGTTCATCGCCAGCGGCTGCAGGATGGTGCCGACGATGATGATCGCCGGAATGGCGTCGAGAAAGCAGCCGACGACAAGGAACACAGCGGCGATAAAAAAGGCCGTCGCCGTGAGGCCCATGCCCCAGCTCGAGACGCCCGCCAGCAGCGCCTTCGGGATTTGGTAGTAAGCCAGCAGCCAGCCAAAGGCGCTGGCGGTGCCGACGCAAAACAGCGCCACGGCCGAAAGCTTGCCGGTGTCCAGCAACGCGGTGTACAGACCCTTGAGGTTCATCTCGCGATAGACCCACAGCGACAGCGCGCCCGCGTAGAGCACGGCGATGCAGGCCGACTCGGTGGCCGTGAACCAGCCGAAGATCTTGCCGCCGATGATGATGAAAGGCGTGAACAGCGCCGGCAGCGAGACCATCGCCGAGACCAGCACTTCCTTGAACGTGGCGCGTGTGTAGGTCGGGTAGCCGCGCTTCTTGGCGTAGGCGTGCACGGTGGCCATCTGCGCCAGGCCGATCAGCAGGCCGGGGATGATGCCGGCGAGCATCAGCGCGCCGATCGACACCGTCAGCACGCCGCCCCAAACGATCATCAGGATCGACGGCGGGATGATCACCGCCAGCACCGCCGAAACGGCGGTGATCGCGACCGAGAAGCTGACGTCGTACCCCTCCTTGACCTGAGCCTCGATGAAGATCTTGCTCTGGCTGGCGGCGTCGGCCGTCGACGAGCCCGAGACACCGGCGAAGAAGATCGACAACACGACGTTGACCTGCGCCAGGCCACCGGGAAAGTGCCCGACCAGCGCCCGCGAAAAACGCACCAGCCGATCGGTGATGCCGCCCACGCCCATCAGGTTGGCCGTGAGCAGGAAAAACGGCACCGCCAGCAGGATGAAGGAGTTGTAGGCGTTGAAGGTTTCCTGGATCAGGTTTTGCGGCGAGAGCCGGTCTTCGATGACGAAGATCGGCAGGCAGGCCAAGCCGAGCGCAAAGGCGATGGGCACGCGCAGAAACATCAGGCCGAAAAAGATCCCGAAGAGGATCATCGCGGCCGTGCTGGGGTCCAGCGTGGCGCCGGTCATCAGGAAACCTCCGCGCTGCGCGCCGCGGTATTCGCCTTGGGGGCGGCCCGGCGGCTCATGCGGGCACCCCTTCTTGGCCGGTCAACACCCGCACGGCATGGATCATGTGCTCGCCCTGGAACAGCACCCAGGTCACGCCGGCCAGCGGCCAAGCGATGTGGATCAGCCACAGCGGCAGGTCGGCCAGCTCCGAGGTGCGGTTCCAGGCAAAACGCGTGAACTGCCAGCCCCACCAGATGAAGACCAGCGCAAAGGCGAGGATGAAGACGCTCGAGACGATCTTCAGCAACGCGGTGCCGCGCGGGCCCAGTCGCGGCCAGACATCGACATCGAAGTGCGTGCTCTCGCGGATGCCGACCATCGCGCCGATCATGATCATCCAGACGAAGAGGAAGCGCGCCATCTCCTCGGTCCAGATGTAGCTCGGGATCAGGGCGGTGTAGCGCGAAAAGATCTGCAGGCTGACGGGGATGATGAGGATCGCCACCGCAGCCACCAGCAACCCCGACAGCAGACGGCTGTAGGCTGCCGTGAAGCGCTTAAGCACTTGGAGAAATGTGTTCATGCAAAAAGAACGGCGACGTGGTTGACGTCGCCGCTCGGCTCCGGGTTAGTTGGGCGACGGCCTGCTCAAAGGGCCTTGATCTTGGCGAAGATCGCTTCGGCGCCGACCTCCTTGGCGTAGGCGTCCATCACCGGGTCGACCAGCTTCTTCATCGCGTCGCGTTCGGTGAAGGGCACGCGCTTCAATTTGTTGGCCTTCTCCAGCGCCACCAGCTTGGCGGTGTCTTCCGACGATTCGATCTGGCGGCCGTAGGCGCCGGCTTCCTTGCCGGCGCGCACGATCGCGGCCTGCAAGTCGGGCGGCAGCTTGGCAAAGGTCTTGCCCGAGAAGCAGATCGGCCGGATCGTGATCGCGTGCTCGGTCATCGCCAGGTGCGGCGCCACTTCGAAGAACTTCATCGTCTCGACACCCGCGGCTTCGTTTTCGCCGGCTGAGATGACGTTGTTTTGGATCGCGTTGTAAACCTCGTTGTAGGCGATCACTGTCGGGCTCATGCCCGCTGCGCTGAAGGTGCGACTCCAGATCGGTGCCCCCTGCACGCGCACCTTGAGACCCTTCATTTCGGCCAGGTTGCGCACCGGCTTGTTGACGAAGATGTTGCGCGTGCCACCGCCGGCATAGCCGATCAGCATGACCTCGGCGTTCTTTGCCACTTCGTCGGCGATGGGCTTCAACAAATCAGCGTCGAGCACCTTGTTCCAGTGCGCCAGATCGCGGAACAGAAACGGCGCGTCGATGAAGGGCGCGGCCTTCGAGAAGGTGGACATATGGGCCGGCGAGACGATGGCATAGTCCACCGCCTTGCCCTGCGCCATGTACTCGAAATACTGCTTCTCCAGGCCCAGCTCGCTGTTGCGATGGAGCACGAAGTTGATGGGCTTGCCGTAGTACTGCTTGACCAGCGCCTCGAACCTCAGAAGTGCCTTGTTGAAGGCGTGGTCGTCGTTGAATTGCACGGCGCCGTGCAGCGTAATGGCCTGAGCCAGCACCGTGGTGTGAACACCCGCGATAAACGGCGACGTGATCGTGGCCGCCACCGCCGCCGAACCCATGAATGCTCTGCGCTTCAACATGTTGAATCTCCTGGTTGGGTGCGTGACGCTACGCCGCAACGCCGGCTCGCGCATTGGGGCGAGCCCCATGCCGGGCATGCGCGCGACTAGGCCCTCTCAACCTGTGGTCTGCATTGCCCGGCAGCGGTTGACAGCAAGTCAAGTTCCCAGTTCTGCCCGACCATGTCGTGCCCAAAAGAGTGATGGCGCTCCTCTTCGGTGAGCACGAAGCCGGCGGCGACGTAGATGTGGCGCGCGGCGGCCAGCATGTCGTTGGTCCACAGCATCAAACGCCGGTAGCCGGCGGCGCGGGCGAAGCTGATGCACTCGTGCGTCAGCTGCTTTCCCAATCCAAGGCCACGCGCGTCGGGCTCGACATAGAGCAGGCGCAGCTGGGCCACCCACTTCGAGCGCTGCACGACGAACACCGAGCCGACAACGCGGCCGTCGCGCTCGGCGATCCAGGCGTTTTCGCGGCCGGGTTTGAACTTCTGCACGTAGGCCGCGGCGATCTGCGCCACCAGCGCTTCGAAGCTGGCGTCCCAGCCGTACTCGTGCGCGTAGAGCAGGCCCTGGCGATGCGCGATCCAGCCGATGTCGCCCACCTGCAGCGGGCGCAGCCGTGGTGGCGACGGGGCTGCATTTGACGAACCACTGCGGCGCTGGCTCATGCGGCACTCCCGGCATGGTTGACGTTAGCCGGCAGCGCGTGCAAGCCACGCACTTTGGACAGCACGATGATCAGCGCCTGCACACCAAACCCGGCGGCGGCCAGCCACAACGAGGCCGCCGCGCCGCCTTGCGCGCCGACGACTCCACCGATGGCCGCACCCAGCGGGCGCGCACCCATGTTGGCGGTGAGAAAGATCGAGGTCACGCGCCCGAGCATGGCCTGCGGCGTGACGGTCTGGCGCAGTGTCGTCGAGCTGATGGTCCAGACGATGGGGCCGACGCCAAAGAGGAAGAACGACAGCGCGGCGAGCCAGCCGCTGGGCCAGCTCAGCGTGGCCGCCATCACCAACGCCGCAGCGACTGAAAAAAGCGGGCCCAGGATGACCGCGCTGCCGTAGCTCATGGCACGCATCACACGCGGCGCGGCCAGCGCGCCGGCGACCATGCCCGCGCCATAGCAAGCCAGCGTGAGGCCGATGCCGCTGGCCGACAAGCCCAGCGTGGCCACGGCGTGTGGCACATAGGCCGCCTGCAAGATGAACCACGACAGGTTCCAGGCCACGGCCGTGAGCAGGATGGGCCGCAGGTAGACATGTGCCCAGACCATCTTCGCGCCGTCTTGCAGCTCCAGCAGCACATGGCGCGGTGGTGCCGGCTCACGCCGGCCTTCGGGCAAGCGCCAGAGTGCAGCGATGGCTGCGGCCGACAACATCACCGCCAGCACAAACGCCGCACTCGCGCCGGCCCAGGCCACCAGCGCGCCGGCCAGCGCCGGGCCGGCGGCAAAGGCAGCGCTGCGTGCCAACTCAAGACGGCCGTTAGCCGCGGCGAGCATGCTGCCCGGCACGAGCGAAGGCACCAGTGCCGGCGCGGCCACGCTGAAGCCCACCGTGCCGGTGGCGCCGATGAAACCCAAGAGCGCCAGCCAGGGCAGCGAGAGCTGGCCCGTGAGTGCGGCGACCAGCAGCCCCAGCAAGGACAGCGCACGCAGCACTTCACTGGCGACCATGATGGCGCGGCGCGAATGGCGGTCGGCCAGCAGGCCCAGCGGCATCGACAGCAACAAGAACGGCAGCGTTTGCGCTGTGGCCAGCGCCCCGATTTCGCCCGGCCCCGCGCCGAGTGCCAGCACCGCGACGATGGGCACCGCCGCCAGGCTGAGCTGCTCAGCGCCTTGCGCGGCGAGGTTGGCCCAGGCCAGGTGGATGAAGGGGCGTGGCAGGGTGGGGTTCATGTCGCTAGTTTGACGCCCGCCGCAACGCCGGCCTCGCCACTTTCGGACCTGTGTCTGCGGGGTTGTGTCGGTTAGATTGCTGCCACCTTCGTGAAAGACCTTGCCATGAGACTGCCCGCCGGCGTTGCCCTTCTTGCGTTGCTTGCAAGCTGCGCCTTGCCGCCCGCGCAAGCGCCGCACACGCCATCCGCCGGCACGCCGATCGCCGCCACCGCCCACCCGCTGGCCACACGCGCGGCGCTGGCCATGCTTGAGCGCGGCGGCAGCGCTACCGACGCCGCCGTGGCGGCGCAGATGGTGCTGGGACTGGTGGAGCCGCAGTCCTCAGGCATCGGCGGCGGCGCTTTGGCGATGCATTGGGATGCTGACAAGAAACAGCTCAGCAGCCTGGACGGTCTGGCCGCCGCACCGGCGCGCGTGACCACTGGCCTGACGGTCGACGTCGATGGAACGCGCCTCGACACCGAGAGCATGCAACGTGGCGGCCGCAGCGTCGGCGTGCCCGGCGCGCTGGCCCTGCTGGAAGCGCTGCACCAGCGCCATGGCCGCCTGCCCTGGGCCACACTTTTCGACGACGCCATCGCGCTGGCCGAAGGTGGCTTTGCCATGCCACGCTACCTGCGCGACGTGCTGTCCGCGCCGGGCGCCGCACGCAACCACCCGGACATGGCCGGCCTGTACTTCGACGCCCAAGGCCGCGTGCTACCCATCGGCACCCTGCTGCGCAACCCGGCCTACGCCAAAACCCTGCGCGAGATCGCCGCGCTGGGCCCCCAGGGCTGGCTGCGCCAGGGCGGCGCGCGTGAGTTCGTGGCCGCGGCGCAGGGCGGCGCCAAGGCCAGCCTCGTCACCGAGGCCGACCTGCAAAGCTACCGCGTGCAGCCGCGCGAGCCGCTGTGCGCGCCTTTCAAACGTTATCGCGTCTGCGCCATGGGGCCGTCGTCCTTCGGCGGTGTGGTCGTCTTGCAGATGCTGCAGATGCTTGAACAGGCGGCCACCAGCTACGACTTCGACGACGCCGACTTCGTGCACCGCTACGCCGAAGCCGGGCGCCTGGCGCAGGCCGACCGGCTGCGTTACGTGGGCGACCCGGATCACGTCAGCGTGCCCACCGCATCTTTGTTAGCGCCGGCGTACCTGAACCAGCGCGCCGCGCTGATCGACGCCAAGCGCGCCATGCCCGATGCCCGCGCAGGCGCGGTGGGCAACGCCACCAGCGGCTGGCTGAGTGACCGGGCCGAACACGCCGCCACCACGAGCCAGATCGCCATCGTCGACGCACGCGGCAACGCGCTGAGCATCACCACCACCATCAACCTGAACTTCGGCTCGCGCTTGATGGCCGGCGGCTACGTGCTCAACAACGCCATGACCAACTTCAGCGACCCGCCGCCGTCGGGCCAGCAGCAGGCCAACCAGATGGCTGCGGCCAAGCGGCCAGTGAGTTCGATGGCGCCCACCATCGTGTTTGACGAGCACGGCGTGCCCGTGGTGGTGGGCGGCTCGGCCGGCGGCGGGCAGATCGTCGACTACATCGCGCAGAGCCTGATCGAGATGCTGGCGCATGGCCGCACACCGGCGCAGGCGCTGGCGCGCGGGCATGTCTCGACTGCCGTGGAAGGCAGCGTGCAGCTCGAACGCGGCAGCTCGATGGCGGCCCACGCGCAGGCCCTGCGCGCCCTTGGCCATCGTGTCGACGTGGTCCAGATGCGCAGCGGCCTGGCCTTCGTCAAGCGCAGCGGCGATGGTTGGATCGGCGCGGCGGACCCGCGGCGCGACGGCTCGGCGCTAAGCGCTGCCAAGGTCGTAGCGGGTGTCGCATCAGCCGGTAGGTGATCGATGGCCACTCTGCGCTCTCATGTTCGTTGCCGCACAGACCAGCCGCACGCGCACCGCTACCTTCGGCACGCTGAAATGCGTGCTCAGGGAAAAACATCATGGCGTCCTATCAAGTCGCGGTCATCGTTGGTAGTCTTCGCAAAGCGTCGTTCAACCGCAGCTTGGCGCTTGCCGTGGCCAGGCTGGCGCCGCCTGAGTTCAGCTTCGAACATGTCCCGATCGCTGACTTGCCGCTCTACAACCAGGACGATGACGCCCAGCCAGCCGCCAGCGTGCTGCGCCTGAAGGCCCAGGTGGCTGCGGCGCACGGGCTCTTGTTTGTCACACCGGAATACAACCGCTCGATTCCCGGCGTGCTGAAAAACGCCATCGATCATGCGTCGCGCCCCTATGGCCAGAACGCATGGGCCGGCAAGGCCGCCGGCATCCTGGGGGTGTCTGTGGGGGCGATCGGCACCGCGCCGGCGCAGCAGCACTTGCGCACGATCCTGGGCTATCTGGACGTGGCGACCATGGGCCAACCCGAAGCCTTTGTCCACGCCAAGGACGGCCTGCTCGACGCCGAGGGTAACGTGGGCGGCGCC
The DNA here is from genome assembly GCA_031373055.1 of Rubrivivax sp. Classification (GTDB taxonomy): domain Bacteria; phylum Pseudomonadota; class Gammaproteobacteria; order Burkholderiales; family Burkholderiaceae_C; genus Rubrivivax. The sequence goes on from JANMMH010000149.1 coordinate 10,469, forward strand.
ACCCGGAAGTTCATGCAAGGGTGGATGGATAGCTACGTTGCCTGGGTGAAGTGGCACAACGACTGACGTTGTCTTGGGTCTGCGCGCGGCTCACGCATGCCGGTCGACGTCGCTGGTATGCGCGGGGTACGGCGCCGTCGGCGTGTGCGTAGGCGAGCAGCCGCCAAGTTGGCTGGCAAAGCCATGGTTGATGTCGCGATGGTGGGCTTCATCGGCGCGAACCACCAAGACGACATCGCGCAAGGTGGCGCCGGCGGCGAGATTCCAGTAGCGCTTGGCAATGTCTGGCGCGGCGACATTGGGCAACAAGCCTGCGTCGATCTGCGACAGGTAGCGCGTGTAGCTGAGCACGGCCTCTTCCTCGAAGTAGCCCACCAGGCGGTGCGCCGTGCGCCTGGACACCAGGTACAACACGAAGAACCCGAGGAAGAAGAGCCATTGCGTCAGCAGGATGAGCAGCCGCTCGGGCGCGCTGGGTTGCGCGATCTGCACGAAGGTCATCAAGTGCATGCGCTCGTTCTCGGCCTCTTCGAGAAGGGTCGCAATCCAGCCGTCGTCGCCCGCCATGCGCCGCAGGCAATGCAGGTGCGTGGCCATGGCGCCCACCATGCCCGGCACGGCCGCCACCGTTTCAAGCACCACGGCGCGGTGGCCGTAGCGTTTGGCGAAAAACACATCGGCAATCAGGCGCAGCAACTTCGTGGCGGCCAGCGCGAAGCGGTCGGACAGACCCCGTGGTGGGTGATGCGGGGCCGTGTCGCCGGCTTCCTGCGCGATGGACATTGGGACCTGACGTGACGTCGACGCGAGCTGCGAGCAAACGGGCGCCGGGCGCCGATTGGCGTGCGGCCTTAGATCAAGTCTTCGACGGTCAAGGTTCGGTAGTGCACCGCCAGCGTGGCACCACCCTGGGTCTGCGTGGGGATGCCCAGCATCACGTAGCCGACCGGTTTGAACACACCCAATGACGTCGGCACGCCATCGGCTGTCACGGTGTCGCTCGTCGCTGCATCGGGTGTCACGCGTTGCATGGGTGTGGCTCCTTGGGCTTCGATGCGTGGCTGGGTCGGGCGCACGCAAAGTGCATGGCGGCCCACGGTACTGAGTCATCATGCTGCCTGGAGCGTAAGCGCGCGTCTGTTCGTTGCAGCACAGAGCCTGACCAGGCCGTGACCAGGCCGTGACCAGGCGACGCTACAAAAACCTGAACGCGGCCACAGCCACCAGCGTCGGCGGCAGCGCGGCGGCCAGCAGGCCCAGCGCGCCGATGGTGGCGCGCTCAAAGCTGCCGCGCAGGATGGCGTAGCCGGCAGGGTTGGGCGCATTGGCGATCACCGTCAAGCCGCCGCCCGTGACGGCACCGGCGACGATGGAGACCTTGAACTCGTCGCTCAAGCCTTCGACCAGCGAAGCGAGGTAGGTCAGTGCGGCGTTGTCGGTGAACGCCGTCAGCACGGTGGCGCCGTAGAACACCGTCGTCGCGTCCATGCCCAGCAGCGCGGGCTCCAGCCACCATCGCTGCTGGCCACCCAGCACCACCAGGCCGGCCAGGAAGAAGGCGACAAGCAAGGCCTCGCGCAGGATCAGGCGATCCTGGTGGCGCTCATACGCGGTGGTGAATCCCAGGAAGAAGAGGAACAGGCCCAGGAAGATGGCGGGGTAGTGCGCAAAGACGATGACCCCGCAGAGGAATAGGACGTGCACCAGCACCACACCGGTCGGCACGCGCTCGGCCGGCGCCGCACCCTGCTGCGCCACGGCTGCCAGCTCGCGGCGAAACATCAGCGTCGCGGCCATGCCGTTGATGAGCACGGCGATCGCAGCCTTCCAGCCGAAAGTCGTGAACATGAAGCGCATGTCCCAGTTCCAGACTTCGGCCACCATCAGCACGGGCGGCGCGGCATAGGGTGTGAGCGTGCCGCCGATCGACACGTTGACGAAGAGCACGCCCACGGTGGCGTACTTCAGGCGCGTAGAAACCTTGGCGTTGAAGAGCGTGTCGCGCAGCATCAGCGCGGCCAGCGTCATGGCCGCAGGCTCGGTGATGAACGAGCCCAGCAACGGCACCACCGTCAGCAGCAGGCAGTACATGCTGACGCTGGCGCTCCAGGGCAGCACGCGTGTGGCGGCGCGCACGGCGCCTTCCACCAGCCGCAGGATGGGCCGGGTGGCGGCCACGACCATGACCACGAACACAAACATCGGCTCGGTGAAGTCGCGTGCGTTGACGTAGGCGATGGCGTCCTTCTTGCCCAATATCGCGAACATGCACAGCACCAACACCATAGCCCAGAAACCGAACACGACTTCGACTTCGCCGAGCAAATGCCACAGCCCGGCGTGGCGTGGGTGGGTGTGCGCCAGGCCTTCGAAAAACTTGGTTGAGAAGGTATGGATCAGCGCAACGGCGAAGAGGCCGGCGGCGATGAGTTGAATGAGCTCGGCGTTTGCCATGGCGGCGTGAATCAGCCCAAGCGCTGGGCGACCCACCCCGCCACCGACGCCAGCGCCGCCGGCAGGGCCGCCGCGTCACTGCCACCGGCCATCGCCAAGTCGGCCTTGCCGCCGCCTTTGCCGCCGACTTGGCAAGCGACGAAGTTGACCAGCTCGCCAGCCTTGATGCGGCCTGTGCTGTCGGAGGTGACACCCGCGGCGAGCTGCACCTTGTCGCCGTCCACCGCTGCCAGCACGATGGCTGCCGTTTTCAACTTGTCTTTGAGCTTGTCCAGGGTTTCGCGCAGCGTCTTGGCGTCAGCGCCGTGCAGCACCGCAGCCACCACCTTGATGCCGTTGATGTCCACCGCCTGCGACATCAGCTCGTCGCCTTGCGCCGAGGCCAGCTTGCCTTTGAGCGCGGTGACTTCCTTCTCCAGCGCGCGCACATGGTCTAACACCGCCGTGACGCGCATGCTGACCTCGGCCGGGGTGACCTTCAAAGCGCCGGCCACGCCTGCGAGCGAACCTTCAACTTGCTGCAAGTAGGCCAGCGCGTTGCCGCCCGTCACCGCCTCGACCCGGCGCACGCCAGCGGCGATGCCGGTCTCGGCGACGATCTTGAAGAGGCCGATGTCGCCGGTGCGCTGCACGTGCGTGCCGCCGCAGAGTTCACGGCTCGTGCCGATGTCGAGCACGCGCACTTCATTGCCGTACTTTTCGCCAAAGAGCATGACGGCGCCGAGCTTTTGCGCGTCGTCCATCGAGAGCACACGTGCCGTGGTGGCGGCGTTGGCCAGCACTTCGGCGTTGACGATCGCTTCAACCTGCGCGATTTGCGCGTCGGTGACTGGCGCGTTGTGCACGAAGTCAAAGCGCGTGCGCTCGGCGTTCACGAGCGAGCCCTTCTGTTGCACATGCGCGCCCAGCACTTCGCGCAAGGCTTTGTGCATCAAGTGCGTGGCGCTGTGGTTGCGCACGGTGCGCACGCGCAGTTCGGCGTCGACCTTGGCAACTAACACGTCACCCACGCTGACACGGCCTTCCACCACGCGGCCCTGGTGGCCGAAGACGGACGGCTGCACCTTGATGGTGTCTGCCACCAGCACGCGCGCTTGCGCGTTGCGAAGCTCGCCCGCGTCGCCCGCCTGGCCACCGCTTTCGGCATAGAAGGGCGTGTGGTCGAGCACGATCACAGCGTCGTCGCCGGCTTGCGCTGCGTTCACCGGGATGCCGTCGATGTAGATAGCGGTAACTTTGCTGCGTTCGCACACCAGGTGCTCATAACCGTGGAATGCCGTGGTCTCACCGCCGTAGGCCAGGCCTGCGGCCATCTTGAATTTGGCCGCCGCACGGGCTTGTTCGCGCTGGCGGTTCATGGCGGCGTTGAAGCCCACATCGTCGACCGCCACGCCGCGCTCGCGGCAGACGTCGGCCGTCAAGTCCAGCGGGAAGCCGAAGGTGTCGTGCAGCTTGAAGGCGATGTCGCCGGCAATGACTTTCGTGCCCCCGGCAAGCGCCTCTTCCAGAATCTCCATGCCGTTGGCGATGGTCTGGAAGAAGCGCGCTTCTTCCATCCGAAGTACCTCGGCCACGCGCGCGGCTTCACGCTGAATCTCGGGGTAGGCGCTGCCCATCTCCGAGGCCAGCGTGGCCACGATGGCGTGGAAAAACGGCTTGCGCGCCCCGAGCTTGTAGCCATGGCGGATGGCGCGGCGCGCGATGCGGCGCAGCACGTAGCCGCGGCCTTCGTTGCCGGGAATGACACCGTC
>JANMMH010000159.1:0-4499 GCA_031373055.1 Rubrivivax sp.
CGCCCAGGCTTGAGCACGATGAGCGAGGCTGTGGCCACCTCTGACCAACTGCTGCGCCGCCTGGAGTGGACGGTGATCCGCCGGCTTGACGGCTTGCTGCAGGGCGACTGGCGCACGCTCCTGCCCGCCGCGGGTGTGGACCTCGCCGACCTGCGCGAATACCAGTTTCACGACGACGTGCGCCACATCGACTGGAACGTCACCGCGCGGCTGCAAGTGCCGCATGTGCGCCTGTTCCTCGAAGACCGCGACCTCACCGCCTGGTTCTTGCTCGACCTCTCAGGCAGCATCGATTTCGGCTCGGGCGAGGTCAACAAACTTGGCATCTCCAGCGCGCTGGTGGCGACGATGGCGCGCGTCATCACACGCCACGGCAACAAGGTCGGCGCGGTGATGTACGGGCGCCAGGTCGACGGCGTGCTGCCCCCGGGCAGTTCGCGCCGGCATGTGCTCGCACTCTTGCAGCGCATGCGCGCGCCCCGGCCCAAAGCCGCGAAGGCCGTGAAAGGCGCGCCGCCACAAGCCGGCACCTCACTGGGTGATTTGCTCAAGGCCGCTGAAGGCCTGATCAAGCGCCGCTCACTCGTCATCGTCGTCTCTGACTTCATCAGCACGCCGGGCTGGCCCGCCGCGCTGGCGCGCTTGTCACGCCGCCACGACGTGGTGGCCGTGCGCGTACTTGACCCGTTAGAGATGGCGCTACCTGATGTCGGCTTGGTGACGGTGGAAGACGCCGAAACCGGCGAGCAGCTCTTCATCGACGCGGCCGACCCCGCGTTTCGTGAACGTTATGCCGCCATCGCCGAGCAGCAGGAACTGGCCCTGCGCCAGGCGCTCGGCGAATCGGGCGCCGACACGCTGGAAGTCGCCACCGACGACGACATCCTCGACGCCATGCTGCGTTTTGCCGACCTGCGCCGCCAGCGCGCACGCTTGAAAACACCGATGCGCTTTCCCGCGGCCTTCAAGCGCGCCCAAGCCACCACCGGGGGAGTCGCACCATGAGCTTCCAATGGCCAACGTTTCTGTGGGGCCTGCTGCTGCTGCCGCTGCTCGTGGGCGCGTACGTCTGGCTGCTGAGGCGGCGGCGCAAGACCACCGTCGTGCTCTCAAGCATCGGCGTGGCCAAGGCCGCCCTGAACAAAGGCCCGCATTGGCGCCGCCATGTGCCCCCTGCCCTGCTGCTGCTGGCCATCGCCGCCATGTTGCTGGCCACCGCACGGCCGATGGCCACCGTCACGCTGCCGCTGGCCGAGCGCACCATCATGCTGGCTATGGATGTCTCGGGCAGCATGCGCGCCGAAGACGTCAAACCCAACCGTCTGGTGGCCAGCCAGGAAGCGGCCAAAGCCTTCGTCTCTAACTTGCCGCGTGAGGTGAGGATCGGCGTCGTCTCCTTCGCCGGCACCGCCGCCGTGGTGCAGGCCCCCACCACCAGCCGCGAAGACGTCATCGCCGCCATCGACCGCTTCCAGTTGCAGCGCGGCACCGCCACCGGCAGCGGCATCATCCTGTCGCTGGCCACCCTCTTCCCTGACCACGGCATCGAGATCCAGCACGTCACCGGCCAGCGCAACTTCCCCGGCCGCGCCATCAACGAAAAAAAGGACGAGAAGAAGTTCACCCCGGTGCTGCCCGGCAGCTACACGTCGGCCGCCATCATCATGCTCACCGACGGCCAACGCACCACCGGCCCCGACCCGCTGGACGCCGCCAAGATGGCCGCCGAGCGCGGCGTGCGCGTCTACACCGTGGGCATGGGCACGACCAGCGGCGAAATCATCGGCTTCGAAGGCTGGAGCATGCGCGTGCGCCTGGACGAAGAGACGCTGAAGAACATCAGCGTGCTGACCCACGGCGAGTACTTCTACGCCGGCACGGCGGCCGACCTGAAGAAGGTCTACGAAGGCTTGTCTTCGCGCATGGTGGTCGAGCGCAAGGAGACCGAAGTCAGCGGCTTGCTGGCGGCGCTGGCCGCGCTGCTGACCATCTTCGCGGCGAGCTTGTCGCTGTGGTGGTTTGGGCGGGTGTCCTAGAAATCAGTGGCGCGCGCTCTGCCGGCATCCACATGACCGTCCAGGCGTCACCCGTCGACAGCTCTGGATCGTTCTTCGCCGATTTGCCGCTGCTGGGCAAGGCCGCCGATACCTTTGACACGTCGAAGTACCGCGCCGCGCCCGGCGACTGGGTGCTGGTGGTGACCGACATCGTCGACTCCACCGTGGCCATCGCCGACGGCAAACACAAGACCGTCAACTATGTCGCCGCCATGGCCATCGGCGCGCTGAAGAACCTCTGCGCGCCGACACCGATTCCATTCCTCTTCGGCGGTGACGGCTCGGTGGTGATGGTGCCGCCCGACCATGCTGACGCGGCCCGCCTGGCGTTGGCCAGGGTACGCGGTTTTACGCAGCGTGAATTCGGCCTGGCGCTGCGTGTCGGGCTGGCATCGGTGTCGGTGCTGCGCCAATTCGGCAGTGACGTCATCGTCGGGCGTTTCGAGCCCACGCCGGGCAACAGTTTTGGCGTATTTCTCGGCGGTGGTGTCGGCCTGCTCGAGACGGCGGTGCGCGGTCGCGGCGAGGCGGCACTGGTGGCGCGCGTGGCCATCCCGACGCAGCTCGACGACGGCGTGAACGTCGACCTGGCGGGCCTGAGCTGCCGCTGGAATCCGCTGCGCTCCACCCGTGGAAAGATGCTCACCGTCATCATCCAGGGCGCCGCCAACCCCGGCGCCATGCACGCCCAAGTGATGCGACTGGCAGGTCTTGGCGCCGACGCCCAGCCGGTGCGTCTCGACACCCTCAGTATGAGTTGGCCACCCAAGGGCTTCATTCTGGAGGCACAGGCCATGCGCGGCGCCGGGCCGTTGTGGAAATCGATCATCAAGGTGTTGATCGAGACCTTGATCGCACGCATCTTCTTCATCGTGCGCCGCCCGATGGGTGGTTTCGACCCGGACCGGTATCTGGATGAAGTCACCACCAACACGGACTTCTGCAAACACGACGACACCTTCAGCTTTGTCATCGACTGTCCGCTGGACTGCATCGAAAAGATCCGCGCGCTGCTCGACCAGCAGAGGGCCGCCGGCGCCTTGCGCTATGGCATGAGCGTTTCGGAAACCGCCCTGATGACCTGCATCGTGACCTCGCCCTCGCAAAGCCTGCATGTGCACTTCGTCGATGGCGGCGACGGCGGCTACACCAGTGCCGCCAAGACCATGAAGGCACGGGCTGTCGTGGGCTGATACGTTGCCACACGGGTGCGCCGAATACGCTCAGCGCGGCGCCCGCGCTGCCGCCTCACGCAACTTGTCTTTCTTGCTCTTGCGCCGGCCTTTGACGCCGCCGGTGGCGTCGGCTAACACGGCAGGCGTGCTGACAGCGTCTGGCTCGAAGCCGGCGATCTGCTCGCGCGCCACACGCTGGCCTTGGCGCTTCTCAATCAGCCGAAAGTGCGCTTCGCTGCCGGGTGCGTCGGCGCAGATGAAGCTCACGGCCACGCCCGCCGCACCCGCGCGGCCGGTGCGGCCGATGCGGTGCGTGTAGTCCACCGCCGAGCGCGGCAGGTCATGGTTGACCACGGCTTCAAGCTCGATCACGTCGATGCCGCGCGCGGCCAGGTCGGTGGCCACCAGCACGGCCAGGTGGCCTTGGTGAAAGTCGGCCAGCGCTTGGCTGCGCCGGCCTTGGCTGAGCTGGCCGTGCAAGGCCGCTGCCGCCAGGCCAGCCTGGCGCAGCTTGTCGGCGACATGCTCGCTGGCGTATTGCGTGGCCACGAACACCAGCGCGCGGCGCCAGCCCTCGCTGCGCATCAGGTGGCGCAAGAGCGGCGTGCGCTGCGCGGTGTCGACGGTGATGGCGCGCTGGGTGATCGTGCTGGGGACGGTGCTGGATGAGGAACCGCCGTCGCCATCGCCGCCATCGTCTTCAGAGGTGTCGACTCGCAATGCATCAGCCCGCAAAACACGCCCGGCCAGGGCCGTCACGTCCTCGGGCATGGTGGCCGAAAAGAGCAGCGTCTGGCGCGGGCGCGGCAGCAGCGCCAGCACGCGCGTGATCTCGTCCGTGAAGCCCAGGTCGAGCAGCCGGTCGGCTTCGTCGAGCACCACCAGCGCCACGTCGCGCAACGAGAGCGCGTTCTGCCGCGTCAGGTCCAGCAGCCGCCCCGGCGTGGCAATCAGCAGATGCACGCCACCGCGCAACGCCATCATCTGCGGGTTGATTGACAGCCCACCCACCGTCACCAGCGTCTTGAGCTGTGGCGCCAAGGCGTGCGCGGCCGCACCGATCTGCACCGCGAGCTCGCGCGTCGGCGACAGGATCAGCGCGCGCAGCCGGCGGGGGCGTTCATCCAGCGCCTCGGGGGCGCATAGCAGGCGCTGCAAAAGTGGCAGCAAGAAGGCCGCCGTCTTGCCCGAACCCGTGGGCGCGCGGGCGAGCACATCCTGTCCACTCAAGATGGCTGGTAGCACCGCCGACTGGATCGCCGTGGGC
>JANMMH010000177.1:0-13283 GCA_031373055.1 Rubrivivax sp.
AAGCCTTGCGCGTCGGCGTAGAAGCGGCTGAGCAGCAGGTCGGCGCCGCTCGCGTCCCAGGCCAACAAGAGCGCCAGGGTGATGAGCGTGATGGCGAGGTCGCGCCGTGTGGTCGTGTTCACGGCTTGGCCAGCGCCGCGCCGCGGCAGGCGTGGCCCAGGTCCCAGGCCGACTCGAAGACGCTGGTGCGCACGTCGAGCAAACCCAGCACGGTGTGGAACAGATGGTCATGTGCGGCGGGCTTGCTGGCGCGCTGCTGCAGACAGGTAAGGTCGAGCGCAGAGCCCGCCGCAAAGCCGTCCGAGAACCACATGAACATCGGCACCTTCTTCTGCACGTCGGGCGCGATGGCGAAAGGCAGCCCGTGCAGATAGAGATTGTTTTCGCCCAGCGATTCGCCATGGTCGCTGACATACACAAAACCCGTGTCGACCGCCGTCTGGCCACGCAGCTTGGTGAGCAAGAGCGCCAGCACATGGTCGGTGTAGAGGAGGGTGTTGTCGTAGGCGTTGACGATCTCTTCACGGCTGCACTTGCGCAAGTCGTCGTGCATGCAGCTGGGTTGAAAGCGCGCAAAGGCGGGTGGATAACGCCTGAAGTACGAGGGGCCGTGGCTGCCCACCGGGTGCAGTACCAGCAGATGTGTGCCCTGGCCTTGCTGGGCCTGCGCAAGCGTGCGCTCCAGGCCCGCCACCAGCGCTTCGTCCAGGCAGCGCCCGCCTTCGCACAAACCCGGTGGCGGCTGGTGGATGACTATCTGCATGGGCAAGCCTTCGCACACGGCCTTGCAGCCAGACTGGTTGTCTAGCCAACTCACCGCCACGCCTGCGCGTGCCAACACATGCAGCAGCGATTGGCTGGTGCGGATGGTGTGTTCGTCGTAGTCGCGCCGGCCCATGGGGGCAAACAGGCACGGCAGCGAGGTCTCGGTGTTGGTGCCGCAGCTGGTGACGTCCGTGAAGCTGATGAGTGGCAGCGCGGCCAGCTGCGGCGTGGTCGCGCGCGTGTAGCCGTTCAGGCCCCAGTTCGCTGCGCGTGCCGTCTCACCGACGACGATGACCAGCAGGCGGGGTTTGCTCAGGCCCTGCCAACTCGGGCCCGGCTTGGCGTCTTCACCGATGAGCTTTCTTGGCGCGGCCACACCACGCAGTTCACTGGCCACCACACTGCCGGCCGACCACAGGTAGTTCGCCGGTGCGATGAGGTAGCGCATGTCCTTGTGGTTGCGCATCAGCGACGCCAGTGGCTGGAAGATGGCCAGCACCGCGCCCACCATCACCAGCGCCAGCGCCAGCATGAAAGCGAGCCGCATGGCCAGCGCGCGTGGCCAGGGTGTGCGCCGCAGCCGCGCGCGCCACAGCAGCAGCAAGGGCGCGCCGGCAAAGAGCAGGGCATTGGGCAGCATGGCCCAGCTGAAGAGTTCACGCGCTTCGTGCACGTCGGTGCGCAAGGTGTTGCGCAGCATCGTGGGGTCGAGGTAGACGCCCAGGTGGTGCATGAAGTGCCCGGCAATGGCCGTGGCCACGATCAGCAGCGTCAACAGCGGCTTGGCGGTGTGGCGGTTGCACAGGGGGGCCAGCACCAGCGCCTGCGCGCTCACCAACGCCAGGGTGAGCGCCAACGCAAAGCCCCAGGCCGAGACGTCGCCCGATTCCCGGCCCGCCAGCGCGGCTTTGAAGAAAGGCTGGCTCACCACCAGCACCCAAAATGCGCAGCACGCCAGCAGCAGCCACTCGACGGAAATGTTGAACGTGAAGGGCGTGCGGCGTGGGCGGTCTCGGAACATGGGGCGCGATTAGACATGACGGCCTTAAGACCCCGCGCCCAACATCTGGCACCATGTCCCAAAGCACTTGGAAGGACTCCGCCATGACATCCAAAACCGTGATCTCGTCCGCCTTCGCGTCGGCCCTGGCGCTGGGCTTGCTGGGCAGCGCTGTGGCGCACGAGCAGAAGAAGGGCACCGAGCGCTGCTACGGCATTGCCAAAGCGGGGCAAAACGACTGCGCCAATTTGGCGGGCACGCATGGCTGCGCGGGCATCGCCAAGGTTGATAACGCCGTGGATGAGTGGAAGTACGTGCCCGAAGGCACCTGCAAAAAACTCAAGGGCATGAGCGAGGCCGAAGCCGAGGCCAAGTTCAAAGCCTTGCCGAAAAAGAAGTAGCCCGCAGGCCTGCGGCGCGAGCGTCTATCGTGTGGGCCCCTTGAGCCCGCGAACACCATGACACTCCAACGCCGCCACCTCCTCAGCCTGGGCCTGCTGGCACCCGTGGTGCAGGCCCAAACCCAAGGCGATGCCTGGGCCCGCACCCTGCGCGCCGCCCAGGGCCAGAGCGTCTACTTCAACGCCTGGGCCGGCAGCGAGCGCATCAACACCTACCTGCAATGGGCCGGCGCAGAGGTGCAGCGCCAGTTCGGTGTGAAGCTTGAACACGTGAAGATTGCCGACACCGCCGAGGCCGTGAAGCGCGTGCGCGCCGAGAAGGCTGCCGGGCGCAGTGAAGGCTCGGTCGACATGGTCTGGATCAACGGCGAGAACTTCCTGGCTATGAAACGTGAAGGCCTGCTGCACGGCCCTTTTGCCGAGAGCCTGCCAAGTTTTGCGAAGGTCGACGTGATTGGCAAACCCACCACGCGCCTCGATTTTTCCGAGCCGGTGGAAGGCTTTGAGGCCGCCTGGGGCATGGCGCAGCTGACCTTCTACGCCGACCCCGCTCGTGTGCCCACGCCGCCGCAAAACGCCGCCGAGCTGCTGGACTGGGCGAAGAAGAACCCCGGCCGCACCACCTACCCCAAGCCGCCGCAGTTCCATGGCACGACCTTCGTCAAGCAGCTGCTGGTGGAGCTCAACCGCGATCGCGCGCTGCTCTACAAGCCCTACAGCGCCGAGGCCTTTGAGCGCCTGACGCCGCCACTGTGGGCTTTCCTCGACCTGCTGCATCCGCAGCTGTGGCGCGCAGGCAAGCAGTTCCCGCCCAACACCACGGTGATGCGCCAGATGCTCGCCGATGGCGAACTCTTCATCGCGCTAACGTTCAACCCGAACGAAGTCGCCAACCAGATCGTGGCCAAGACGCTGCCGGCCAGCGTGCAGGCCTTTCAGTTCAAGGGCGGCACGCTGGGCAATACGCACTTCCTGGCCATCCCCTTCAATGCGCGGGCCAAGGAAGGCGCGATGGTGCTCATCAACTTCCTGCAGTCGCCCCCCGCCCAAGCGCGCAAGGCCGACATCCGCCACTGGGGTGACCCCACCGTGCTGGCGCTCGACAAGCTAACACCCGAAGAGCGCGCAGCCTTCAACGACGCCAGCAGCGTGCCCGGCGCAGTGCGCGCGCCGCAGGCGGTGATTCCCGAGCCGCATGGCAGCTGGGTCGACCCGCTCGAACAAGCCTGGCTGCGCCGCTACGGTGCCTGACGCTGCGGCAGGGCGGCGCAGGGTGCGCGCGCCCCTTCGTTCGCTGTTACTTGTGCTGGTCCGCGCCATCGTGCTGGCCGTCTTCGCGCTGCCACTGTTGCTGGCGTTGCCCTGGGCAGTGATCGAAGGCGCGTCGGCGCCAGGCTGGCGTGCCTTGCTCGATGACCCGCAAACACCACGCGCGCTGGCCGCCACGCTCTTCAGCGCTAGCGCCAGCACGTTGCTGGCGCTGGCACTTACGCTGCTCATCGTCACGCAGCTGCATGGCAGCCGCCACTGGGCGCGCCTGGCGGCGTGGTTGGGGCCCATGCTGGCGCTGCCTCACGCGGCCTTTGCCATCGGCCTGGCCTGGCTCATCGCGCCTGCGGGCTGGCTGGCGCGTGCGGTGGCACCCCTGGCCGGCTGGGCTTCACCGCCGGCGTGGCAGACGGTGAACGACCCGCTTGCGCTGGCGCTGGTGGCCGTGCTGCTGCTGAAGGAAACGCCCTTCTTGCTGTGGAGTGCCTGGGCCTTGTTGGCGCGGCCGGAGACGGCGCTGATCCTCAAGCGTGAAGTGGCGGTGGCGCGGACCCTGGGCTACCCGGCGCGCCAGTTGTGGTGGCGCGTACTTTGGGTGTTATGGCTGCCACGCCTGGCCTGGCCGCTGTTGGCGGTGTTGGCCTACGGCATGACGGTCGTCGACCTCGCACTCATCGTCGGCCCGGGCTCGCCGCCCACGCTGGCGGTGCTGGCCTGGCAAGGCTTGAGCGACGGCAACGTGCAGCGCAACGCACAAGGGGCGGCCACGGCGCTGGCGCTGGCCCTGCTGCTGGCGCTGTGCGTGGCGGCGGTGGTGATCGCCTGGCGTGGCATCGCGCCGCTGTGGCGGCGGCGGGCCACGGGCGGCAAACGCGCGGCGGCCCATCGCGGCGGCAGACTCGGCGCGGGGCTGGGCTTGGGTGTGACCGCGGGCCTTGGAGCTGTCTACGTGCTTGTGGTGTTAGCCCTGGCCGTGCTGTCACTCGCCGGCGTGTGGACCTTCCCCGCGCTGTGGCCGCCCGAACCCAGCGCTGCGGCCTGGTTGCAGGTGCTGGAAAGCGCCCCCACGGTGGGCTTCACGGCCGCACTGGCGGTGGCTGCGGCGGTGTGCTCGCTGATGCTCACGGTGGCTTGGCTAGAGGCTGCGCCGCCGCGCTGGGACGCCCGCGCCGCACCCATCGTGCTGCTGCCGCTGGTGCTGCCGCAACTGCTGTTGATGGTCGGCCTCTACCGCGGTGCGCTGGCCTTGCAGCTCGACGGCACGCGTCTTGGCTTGCTGTGGGTGCATGTGCTGGTGGTGCTGCCGTATGTCTTCACCGCGCTGGCGCCGGCCTGGCGCAGTTTTGATGTGCGCTACGAGTGGACGGCGCTGGCGCTGGGCCGCAGCCGCTGGGTCTTCTGGTGGCGCGTGAAGTGGCCGTTGCTGGCCGCCCCGCTGGCGTCGGCGCTGGCCATCGGCTTTGCGGTCAGCGTGGCGCAGTACCTCAGCACCCAGTTCATCGGCGCAGGCCGCCATGCCACGCTGACCACCGAGGCGGTGACACTGGCTTCGGGTGGCCAGCGCAATCTGGCCGCAGCATTCGCGCTCTTGCAGGCGCTGCTGCCGCTGCTGGGCTTTGGCGCGGCCCATCTCGTGGCGAACAAGCGCGCAGGCCCCGGCACAATCGCGCGCTGAGCCAGGAGAAGAGCCCCCCATGAGCGACATCGAGATCGCGCGCCAAGCGCGGCTGCAACGCATCACCGCGCTCGCGCAGGAGCGCCTGGGCATCCACGACGAACACCTCGTGCCCTATGGCCACCACAAGGCCAAGCTGTCGCTGCCTTACATCGATTCGCTGGCGGGCCGTCCCGAGGGCAAGCTCATTCTCGTCACCGCCATCAGCCCCACGCCGGCGGGCGAAGGCAAAACTACGACGACAGTGGGCTTGGGTGACGCGCTGAATCACATCGGCAAAAAGGCAGTCATTGCCCTGCGTGAGCCGTCACTGGGCCCCGTGTTTGGCATGAAGGGTGGCGCCACCGGCGGCGGCCACGCGCAGGTGGTGCCCCTGGAGGACATCAACCTGCACTTCACCGGCGACTTTCAGGCCATTGCCCTTGCGCACAACCTGCTCAGCGCCGTACTGGACAACCACATCCACCACGGCAATGCGCTGGACATCGACGTTAGACGTGTGGTGTGGAAGCGCGTCGTCGACATGAACGACCGCGCGCTGCGGCAGATCACGGTCGGCCTGGGCGGCCCCGGCAATGGCTTTCCACGGCAGGACGGGTTCGATATCGTGGTGGCCAGCGAGGTCATGGCCATCCTGTGCCTGGCGACATCGCTGCGCGACTTGAAAGAGCGCCTGGGCCGCATCGAGGTGGCCGAGACGCGCGCCCGCATACCCGTCACCGCCAGTGACTTGAAGTGCCACGGTGCGATGGCCGTGCTGTTGCGCGACGCGCTGGCGCCCAACCTCGTGCAGACGCTGGAGAACAACCCGGCGTTCCTGCACGGCGGCCCGTTTGCCAATATCGCGCATGGTTGCAACTCGGTGCTGGCGACCCGCACCGCTTTGAAGTTAGCCGACTATGTGGTCACCGAGGCGGGTTTCGGTGCCGACCTGGGCGCCGAAAAATTCATCGACATCAAATGCCGCATGGCTGGCCTGGCGCCGGCTGCCGCCGTGGTGGTGGCCACCGTGCGCGCATTGAAGTACCACGGCGGCGTGGCGCTGGCCGACTTGACGCGTGAAGACCTGGGCGCGCTCGAGCGTGGCATGGCCAACCTGCAGCGCCACCTGCACAACCTGCGTGAAGTGTTCGGCCTGCCCTGCGTGGTGGCCATCAACCACTTCGCCAGCGACACCGACGCCGAACATGCGCTGCTGCGTGAGCACATCGGCGCGCTGGGTGTCGCCGTGCACACGGCGCGGCACTGGGCTTTGGGCGGACACGGCGCGGCCGAGCTGGCGCACGAGGTCGTGCGCCTGTGCGACGCACCACGCGACGCCGGCCAGCGCTTTGCGTACCTTGATGCCGACCCGCTGTGGGACAAGGTGCACAAGCTCGCCACCCTCACGTACGGCGCTAGCAACATCAGCGCCAGTGCTTCGGTGCGCGCGCAGATCCAGCATTTGCAAGCTGCGGGCTATGGTCACCTGCCGGTGTGCGTGGCCAAAACGCAGTACAGCTTTTCCACCGACCCCACGCAACGCGGCGCGCCCAGCGGCCATGTGCTCGACATCCGCGAAGTGCGCCTGGCCGCAGGTGCTGGTTTCATCGTCATGGTTTGCGGCGATGTCATGACCATGCCGGGCCTGCCCAAGGTGCCTTCGGCCGAGCGCATTGATCTGGATGATGAAGGGCGCATCGTCGGTTTGTTTTGAGCCTGCCTCCCTCGCCGGGGCGAGGGAGGCAGCCAAACGCCTCAGCCCAGGCGCACCACCACGCGTCCCCGCACACGCCCAGCCATCAGCGCTTGGGCGCGCTCGATGGCCTGCGAAAGCGGCACCTCGTCGATCATGGTTTCCAGCAGCGCTGGGTCGAGGTCGCGCGCCAGGCGGGCCCAGGCTTGCTCGCGCTTGGGCAGCGGGCACATCACGCTGTCCTCGCCGGCCAGCGTGACACCGAGCAGTATGAAAGGCCTCACGGTGGCGGGCAGGTCATGGCCCTGGGCAAGACCACAAGCGGCCACCGTGCCGCCATAGCGCGTTTGCGCCAGCGCGTTGACGAGCGTGTGGCTGCCCACGGTGTCGACCACGGCGGCCCAGCGCTCTTTCTGCAAGGGCTTACCGGGGGCCGAGAGCTCGGCGCGGTCGATCACGCTGGTGGCGCCTAACGCCATAAGGTAGGGGGCTTCGACGGCCTTGCCGGTGGCCGCCACGACCTTGTGGCCCAGCTTGGCCAGCAAGGCGACCGCCACGCTGCCCACGCCGCCGGTGGCGCCGGTGACCAGCACCTCGCCGTCACCCGCCTTTAAGCCGTGGTCTTCAAGGGCCAGCACACACAGCATGGCCGTGTAGCCGGCGGTGCCGATGGCCATGGCCTGGCGCGTGGTGAAGGCGGCGGGCAGTTGCACGAGGCCGTCGCCGGGCAAACGGGCGCGCTGCGCCAGGCAGCCCCAGCGTGTCTCGCCGACACCCCAGCCGTTGTGGACGACGCGGTCGCCGAGCTTGAAGCGCGCATGCCGGCTCTCCACCACCGTGCCGGCGCCGTCGATGCCCGCCACCATGGGCCAGCTGCGCACGACCGGGCTGCGATTCGTGATGGCCAGGCCGTCCTTGAAATTGAGCGACGAATACTCGACGGCCAAGGTGACGTCGGCGTCAGGCAGTTGGCTCTCATCCAGCTCGCGAACCGTGGCGCTGAAACCGGCGTCGCTCTTTTCGAGCAGCAGGGCTTGGAACATGCGGTGAACTCCTTCGGGCGATACGACACTAGGGCGGCCCGAAGTATCTCAGCGCACGTCGTTCAACTTCCAGTCGTACTCAAGATAGCTCACCGCCGCCGTGCCACTGCGCACGCGCTCGCGCTCAGCCGGCGCGTCGGCCAGCTGCGCCGCGTACTTGGCGTAGAACACGCTGGCGCTTGTGATGCCCTTGAATCCCGAGCGAAAGTCTTCGCCGAACCAGTCGAAGATCTTGCTGACCTCGAGCTTGCCCTCTTGAGCATTCCAGCGGTTGCGGCTGCGGTCGGACATGAAGCGCACGGTCTGCTCTTCGAGCTGGGCTTCGAGCTTGTCGGGCGTGAAGGCTTCTTCGCGCAGTGCCGGGCAGCCGATGGATGCGCAGTTGACGGCGAAGTGCACGCGCGGCTCGTCATAGCGGCCACGCGCGCGCAGCATGTCGTGCTCGATGTTGTCCAGCGAATGCATGCCGCCCAAGAGCGGCACGATCTTGGGCTTCCAGGGGCTGGACAAGAAGCTGCCCAGGTCTTTGATCGATGTCAGTTTGGGATAGCGCGTGAGGATCAGCTCGACCGTGAAGGCGTTGTAGGCGTTGATCAGAAAGGCCATCTGCTGCGGCTTGCTCATGGCGTCGAAGGCGGCCTGGCTGACGGCACTCAAGCTCGTGAGGTAGGCCTTCAGCGCCGCCTGGTCTAGCGCCATGCCGGCGTAGCGCACTTGCGAGGCGCGGCCGCCTTGCAACACGACGACATGCTTCTTGAGCAGCGCCGTCCACGCGGCGTGGCTGTGGTCGAAGGCTTGCGCGTGGGCGGCCGGTATCACGGCCAGGCTGGTGCTGGCGAAGGCGAGGGCGGTCAGGAAAAGTCGTCGTTGGGTCATGCGGGTTCCTGGTGTCGACAGAGAAGGGGCGAACGCGGGCGACGAACGCGGGCGAAAGCGGCCTGCATATTCTGTGGGCTGGGTCGGCGCCTGCGCTGCGTTCTTACGCTGCTGAAAGTTTCACGGTGCCGCGGTGGGAGTGGCGCCGTTCTTGGGCATCATCGCGCCTGTGCCGACGCCCCCCGCCATCGCTGCATCGCCTGTTGCCCCACCTGCCAGTTCAACGTGGCAGCAAGACGGCACGGCATGGACCCTGCGCCTGGCCGCTGGCACGCCGGGCATGCTGCCGCCGGCGATCCAGCCCTATCCAGGCGCACTCGCGCAAGCCACGGTCACCGTCGACGCCAGTGCTTTGCAAGACTGGGACAACGCCCTCGCCGCCGCACTGTGGGAATGCCTGCTGCCACTGGCGCGCGCCGGTGCGCGCATCGACCTCAGCAGCTTGCCTGAAGGCCTGCGTGAATCGCTGGATCTGGCGCTGCCGCACCCCGGCATCGGCCCGCGCGGTGGCGGATCGGCGCTTGACGACGCTCGCGCACGTGGCATGGCCGGCTGGTGGCAAGACACCCTCTTAACGCTGCGCTTTTTCGGCCAGGTGCAGATCGCCCTGTGGCGGCTGGTGCGTGGCCGCAGCGACATGCATTGGGGCGACCTGCTGCGCCAGGTCGACCAGACCGGGCCGCTTTCGCTGCCCATCGTGGCGCTGACCTGCGGCCTGGTGGGCCTGATGCTGGCCTACATGGGTGGCGCGCAGCTCGACCGCATCGGCGCGCAAAGCTACATCGCCGATGTCGTGACCATCGGCATGGTGCGTGAGATGGCCGGGCTGATGACGGGCGTGATCCTCTCGGGGCGCCTGGGTGCCGCCTTTGCCGCGCAGCTGGCGAGCATGCAGGCCAATGAAGAGATTGACGCGCTGCGTGCGATGGGCATCGACCCCATCAGCTACCTGGTGCTGCCGCGGCTCATCGCGCTGGTCTTCGTGGCGCCGATGTTGGTGGCCTTTGCGGCGCTGGTGGGCGTGCTCGCAGGCTTGCCTGCGGTGGTTTTTGCCTACGGCCTGCCGCCGGTGGAGTACCTCTACAAATGCCTGGAGGTCGTGACCTGGACGCACCTGTGGATCGGCCTTTTCAAAGGCACGCTCTACGCCGCACTAGTGGCGTTGGCGGGCTGCCGTGAAGGCTTGTACTCGGGGCGCAATGCGCAGGCCGTGGGCGAGGCCACCACGGCGGCGGTGGTCAAGTCGCTGCTGTGGATCGTGATGGCGGCGTCGGGCACCACGGCGGTCTTCCAGAGCCTGGGATATTGAACGTGGCCGCTACCGACAGCGACCCCAGCATGTCACTCGTGCAAGCCCACGACGTCGCGCTACGCCACGGTGCGCAGCTCGTGCAGCGCGGGCTCACGTTTGACATCCACCGCGGTGAAGTCTTCGCCATCGTCGGCGCCAGCGGCAGCGGCAAGAGCACCTTGCTCCGCCACCTCATCGGCTTGCAAGAGCCCGCCAGTGGGCGCGTCTGCTACGGCGAGCACGACCTCTATGCGTGCAGCGAAGCCACCGAAGCCATGTTGCGCCGGCGCTTTGGTGTGATGTTCCAGGCCGGCGCGCTGTGGAGCTCGATGACGGTGGGCGAGAACCTGATGCTGCCCATGCGTCTGTACAGCACGCTTCGCGCGCGCGAACGTGAACGCCAGGCGCGCTACAAGCTCGCACTCGTGGGGCTGGACGGCGCGTTTGAGCTTGAGCCCTCGCAGCTCTCGGGTGGCATGCGCAAGCGCGCGGCGATTGCGCGCGCGCTGGCCCTTGACCCCGAGCTGCTGTATCTGGACGAGCCCAGCTCGGGACTGGACCCCCTGAATGCGGCCCGCTTGGACGAGCTGGTGCTGAACTTGCGTCATGATCTCGGCACCACCGTGGTCATGGTCACGCACGAGATTGAAAGCGTCTTTGCCGTGGCCGACCGTGTGCTGTTTTTGGATGCCAAGGAGAAAACCATGACCGCGCTCGGCACCCCGCAAGCGCTGCTGCAGACCGGCCCGCGGGCGGTGCGCGAGTTCCTCACGCGTGGGCGCGCTGCGACCGACGCCGCTGCCGATGTTGCAAGCGCCACCGGGGGGCTCGCATGACCCGTCGCGTCGACCCGCTGCGCGTGGGCATCTTCACCGCGCTGGGCGCGCTCTTGCTGGCCGCGCTGGTGATCTCGGTCACCGGCGGCAAGGTCTTCGGCAACATGGAGCGCGCGGTGCTGAACTTCTCGGGCTCGGTGTGGGGCCTGCAAACCGGCGCGCCGGTGGTGCTGCGTGGCGTGCGTGTGGGCAGTGTGGTCTCGGTGGCCTTGGTGCAAGACGCGGGCAGCGGCGCCTTGAGCGCGCCCGTGCTGATCGACATCGACAGCCGCCGTATCCGCGACGCGCAAGGCGGCAGTGCCGAAGGGGCGACGCTGGCCGCGCTGCTCAAGCGCGGTCTGCGCGCCAAGCTCGTGCAACAAAGCCTGCTCACCGGCCGCCTGTACATCGACATGGACCTCGAAGGCGCTAAAGACGTGGCAAGCGCCAGCAGCACACCGCTGCGCATTCCCACGCAAGCGGCGGGCTCGATGCAGGGCCTGCAACAGCAACTCGAAGGCATGGACGTCAAGCAGCTGGTGCAGGACATCACCGCCACCGCCTCGGCCGCGCGGCGGTTGCTGAGTGCGCCCGAGCTCACGCAAACGGTGGTGCAGGTGGCGCAGCTCACCGAGTCGCTGGCACGCAGCAGCGCGGTGATTGAAAAGCGCATCGGCCCGCTGGCCGACGGCGCGCAAAGCACCATGGCTGACACGCGCCGCGCCATCTCGCAGCTGGGCGGCGCGGCGCAACAGCTGGCGGCGGCGAGTGAGCGTGTGGGCGGCGCCGCGGGCAATGCTGAAAAACTGCTGGCCGCTGACTCGGCAATGATGGTCTCGGTGCGCGTGGCAGTGGACGACATCGGCCGCAGCGCCGGCGCCTTGCGTCAGGCCACCGCCGACGACTCCGCACTGATGCAAAACCTTGACGGCACGCTGGCCGAGTTGCGGCGCACCTCCCGTTCGGTTCGGCAGTTAGCAGACTTGTTGGAGCGCCAGCCCGACGCACTTTTGCGTGGCAAGGCAGAAGGGGCCGGACCACCATGATCGCCGCCATGACCACCATCGCCGCTACCTCGCCACACCGCTGTCTGGCCACCACCTTGCTCGCCATGCTGGTGCTGCTCGGCGCCTGTGCAAGCCCCGCGCCACCGGCACGGCTGGTGCAGATGCGCGCGGCCACACCGGTGCCCGTTGTCCCGGTGGCCGCCAGCGCTGCCGGCGCCGCCGACATTTGGCAGCTGATGCTGCCCCTGCGCCTGCCCGACTACCTGGACCGCGACGCCCTGCTCGTGCCGCAAGGCCAGGCCGGCCTGGTGCCGCTGCCCGGCCAGCGCTGGGCCGAGCCGCTGCGCGACAGCGTGCCGCGCCTCTTGCGTGCCGACCTGGCCACGCTCTTGGGCGAAGCGCGTGTGTGGAGCTCACCGCTGCCACCCGGCATCACCGCGCAGCGCCAGTTGCGTGTCGACATCCTCGCCTTCGAGAGCAGCGCCGACCAGCGTGCGGTGACGTTGCAAGCGCGCTGGTCGCTGGTGGATACGCGCGCAAGCGGCAGCGCGCTTGCGCCGCGCGCCGAACGCTTCGAGCTCAGCGTACCGCTGGACGGCAGCGGCGCCGACAGCCTGGTCGCCGCGCACCGCCTGGCGCTGTGGCGACTGGCCGAGCGCATTGCCGCCACGCGGCCCTGAGCCGCGCCCGCCGTTCACCATGGAGATCGACCCCGCCACCCTGTCGATGACGGAGATCCTGCGCTTGCAGACCCTGCTGTCGCAGGAGCTGGCGCGCCGCTTTGAAGTCAGCGCCGGCCTGGCCTTCACCGACATCGTCGGTTCCACCGCTTACTTTGCGCGTTATGGCGATGAAGCCGGCAAGCAGCTGCAGCTGTTGCACCTGGACTTGCTGGAGCAATGCCTGGGCACCGCCGGCGGCCGCATCGTCGACACGGCGGGCGACGGCGCCTTTGCCGTCTTCCCCAGCGCGGTGGCGGTGGCCAGCGCCATGACGGCGCTCTTGCAACGCGTGTCTGAGGCCAACGAGCACCGGGCACGCGAGCACCAGCTGGTGCTGCGCATCGGCACGCACTGGGGCCGGGTGCTGAGCGACGGCGTGCAGGTCACCGGCGACGCCGTGAACCTGTGCGCGCGCTTTGCCGCGAGCGCCGAGCCCGGGCAGATTCGCCTCTCGCGCGAGCTCTTCCAGGAGCTGGGCAGCGCGCAGCGGGTGCTGTGCCGCCCGCTCGGTGCCGTGGTGCTCAAAGGGGTGGAACGCAGCATCGAATTGATGGCGCTGGAGTGGCGCGACTCCTCGCGCTTCCCGACCATGGTGCGTGTGGCCGAGACCGGCCAGCTCATCACGCTGCCGGCGCAAGACATCATCGCCTTCGGCCGCCTTGAATTGATCGAGGGCGTGGTCGCCAACGACATCGTGCTGGCCCTGCCCGACGCGGCGGCCACACGCCAGATCAGCCGCTGGCA